>JABGQU010000138.1 GCA_018648605.1 Anaerolineae bacterium
GTGAGCATTAACCGCATGTGCGGCTCGAGCCAGCAAGCTGTCCACTTTGCCTCGCAAGCCATTCTCGCGGGCGACGCCGATCTCGTCCTTGCGGGCGGCACAGAGATGATGTCGCATCAAATGCTGGGTGCGGATTATCCCGCCGAGTGGCATCCCGACATGCCCCAAAAGCTTGTCCATCAGGGCGTGAGCGCAGAAATGATGGCGGAAAAGTGGAAGCTGACGCGCGACGAGCAGGACGACTTTGCGTATCGCTCGCAATCGAAAGCTGCCGCCGCTATAGATGCGGGATATTTCGAGAAGCAAATTCTTCCGTTAACCCTCCCCAATGGAAGCATCTTCAACACCGACGAAGGTGTCCGCCGCCCCCCCGATCGCGAGAAAATGCGCGGATTGAAACCCGTCTTCAAAGACGATGGCACCGTCACGGCGGGGAACGCCTCTCAGATCAGCGATGGGGCAGCTGCGCTCTTACTTGCCTCTGCGGATGCAGTCGGGCGTTACAACCTGATGCCGATGGCGCGTGTTGTGGCCCGCGTCGCGGTCGGGACAGACCCTGTTTTGGCGTTAGATGGGCCTATCCTCGCGACGAATAAAGTTTTAGAGAAAGCTGGCTTGAGCCTTGCCGATATGGACGTGATCGAGATCAACGAAGCCTTTGCCAGCGTCGCTTTGGCGTGGGCGAAAGAGTTGGATGTCGATATGGACAAAGTCAACCCGAACGGCGGCGCGATCGCGCATGGGCATCCCCTTGGTGCGACGGGCGCGGTGCTGATGACTAAACTTGTCCACGAACTCGAACGTACCGGCGGACGCTTCGGATTGCAGACCATGTGCATCGGTCATGGCATGGCGACCGCAACGATTATAGAGCGTGTCTAAACGGCGACCAGTTCCTGAGCGGAGGGTTTTGCGTAGCAAAACACGCAGTCGAAGGACGGCGTTCTCTGTAAGCCCGCTCTTCGACTATGGGCTTCACATTCGTTCAGCCCTCCGCTCAGAGACTATATAGCAACTATGGCAAAAATATACATAGCCCTCGGCACCAACCTCGGCGACCGCCTTGCCAACCTGCGCACGGCGATCACATCCCTCGCGCCGGACGTGCGCGTGCTGCGAGAATCGACCATTTACAAAACCCCGCCCTGGGGTTATACCGACCAACCATCTTTTCTGAATATGGTTATTGAAGCGGAGACAAGCCTAAATCCACGGGCGTTGCTTGCCTATCTCAAAAAACGGGAAGATGAATTGGGGCGCGTCAAAAACTTTAGATACGGTCCGCGGCATATTGATCTGGATATCCTGTTTTATGACGATCTTGTATTGAATGAAGAGCATTTACAAATCCCGCATCCACGTTTACATGAGCGCGCTTTTGTGCTCGTCCCGCTGGCAGATCTGACCTCTGATTTGGTACATCCGCTTTTGCAGGAAGATATTGGGACATTGCTAAAAGGGCTGAATTCCGATGAAATCAGCCCTTTTTCGGTATAATCATGAATAAGTAAATAGATTAGAAAAGTCTCAAAGACTTTTCTAATCTTAAGCAACTTAAGCGTAGCTATTATAAGGAGACCTCATGTCTGATTTAAAACCCCTCAATTGGAAAGCCGAGCCGGGTATCGGCTATACAGTAACACGCCGCGAAGATGGCGGGATGCACTACGTTTTCACCGATCTCTCAGCAGCAACGGTAGCACACTGGAAGAAATTTGCCGACGAGCATCTTTTCGATGCCGACCGCTTAACGCGCAATCTTTATGATCTGCGCCAAGTGGCAGAAATCCCCGAAGAAGCGATGCGTTCCGCAATCCGCTTAAATAGCGACCCCTCAGCGCGCAAAATCCGTTTGGCAGTGGTTGTTGCCAATGAAGGTGTTGCAAATGGCATCCGCAAGGTTGCCTCGCTTGCTGATGCTAACTTCTCGGCGGATATTCATATATATACCGATATTGGCGAAGCCGAAGCCTGGCTTGCCAAACCGCTGGATCAATTTGCTTAATCCCACCAAAGACCCGAAAGGTTTCTACTTAGCGCACAAAAAACGGTGCTCTCCCTGCAAAAAAAGCCTTTTGGTGCTGGGTACTGATAAAACCTTTCGGGTCTCCTTTTAATGCCATGCAACCTCTAAAAATTAACCACCAGACCCTCACATGGGGCGAGCGCACCTATGTGATGGGCATCCTCAACGCCACGCCCGATAGCTTTTCGGGCGATGGTCTATTAAGTTCCCTCACCGCGAGCGGGGGGGGGCAGGGGGGGGCGCTCGCACAGGCTCGCCAATTTGTAGAAGCAGGCGCAGATATTCTCGATGTGGGCGGCGAATCGACCCGCCCTGGCTCTGCGCCAGTGGATGCGGATGAAGAGATTCGGCGCGTTATTCCCGTCATCCGTGCGATTGCGGATGAGATGCCCGAAACACTCATCTCTGTAGATACATACAAGGCATCGGTCGCGGAAGCGGCTCTTAACGCGGGGGCACATATCGTCAACGATGTTTGGGGGCTGCGCGCGGACCCTGAGCTTGCTTCCGTTGTGGCGAAATTTGGCTGCCCCGTTATTTTGATGCACAACCGCAGCAATCCCGCCAGTGTTGAAGTCCGAGAGCAATTGGGGAATGCGTTTATCGGTGCCGAGTATGGGAATCTGCTCGAAGAGATCAAAGCTGAATTGCTTGAATCGGTCAAGATCGCCGAGCAAGCCGGGGTTGGGAGCGAATCCATCATTCTTGATCCGGGGATTGGTTTTGGGAAAACGGTCGCAGAAAATCTGGAACTCAATAATCGCCTCGACGAAATCCGCGCTTTGGGCTATCCCGTTTTGCTGGGACCTTCGCGGAAATCCTTTATCGGCTATACCCTCGATCTGCCCGCCGACCAACGTGTGGAGGGGACAGCCGCATCTATTGCAGTGGGCATTGCGCGTGGTGCGGATATTATCCGCGTGCATGATGTAAAAGAGATGGTGCGCATTGCTCGTATGACGGATGCGCTCACAAGGCAATGGCTGACAAAGCAATGAGCGAAGAACGTGTTCGGCGTTTGATGTTTAATGCAGTTACTGCCATAAAGGGCGGGGAAAAAAAATTGGCAAGAAATTATCTTGAGCGAGTTTTTTATTCTGCTAAAGATCACGATACATTGGCGAATGCCTGGTTTTATTTGAGCGAAATAGAAGAAAGCGAAGCGGAAAAGCGCAAGGCTCTCGAAGAAGCGCTTTCTTATCGTATGACTCATGCCCGTGCGCGCCGCTCTTTGGCGGTGTTGGATGGTAGGCTAAAAGCGGAGGAGATCATTGATCCCGATGCTAAGCCTGCACCGTTGACGGATGACACCCGCGCAAATATCGAGCGTTTTATGTGCCCGAATTGCGGCGCACGAATGAGTTTTGCCCCCGATGGGCAAACATTAACCTGTGATTTTTGCGAAAGCGGCGAAGCCGTTGATGGCACGAATAATATTGCTGAAGAAAAAGATTTCTATAGCACGATGGCAACTCTGCGCGGACACAGTAAGCCTGTTGCACGGAAAGTTTTTCACTGTGATGGCTGCGGCGCAGAATTTTTACTCCCGCCTAATGATATTTCGGAAAGCTGCGCCTATTGTGCCTCGCCGCATGTCGTCAGCCACGAAGAAACGCGTGAGCTCCTCGACCCGGATGCTGTCATTCCGCATGCTTTCGATCAACGCCGCGCCGCGCGTTTTTTGGTCGAGTGGGTACAGGAATATCAGTTTACACCGCAGGGCAAGGTTCTCCCTCCGCGCGGATTTTACCTCCCGATCTGGACTTTTGATTTTGCCGGAACAATCCGCTATAGTGGGCAACGCTATGAAACACAACAGAATGGTTTTCAAGAACAGAAGGTGGCGGTCACCGAAAAAGGGGAGTATCCCGTTTATATAGATGATCTCGTTATTCCAGCGAATCACCAGAACCAAAAAGAGATTTCAAAATTGATCGAAAGCTATAATCTGCGCGAAGCCAAACCTTACGATGCGCGTTATTTGGTCAACTGGGCAGCCGAAGCCTATGAGATTGCTTTGGGCGATGCCTCGCTTGAAGCCCGCAGCCGAGCATATAAGGGGTATAAAGAAAAAATGCGTCGCCAATTTAGTTACCTCTCGAACTTGCAGACCTCCTCGGCTGATCTGGCCATTGACTCTTATAAATTGCTCATGCTACCGGTTTGGATCACATCCTATCCCTTTGAAGGGCGCGATTATCTTGTTATCATCAACGGAGAGACGGGCCTGGTACAAGGCGAATTACCCAAATCTGTTCGAAAAAACAAATCCAATGGCGGGATCATGGGTTGGCTGAACGAGAATTTCTAGTATCCAATAAGTGAAGGATATGTCATTGCGAGCGAAGTTTATGAAGCGCGGCAATCTCCCTCACTGTCTTGGGGATTACTTCGGCAGTAAAATTGCCTTGTAATGACAGAGCTATCTCTTACCTCTGAAAAATACGCAATACGAGAATTAAATGTCCACAACCCTCAATATCCTCCGAAACCGACGTAGACGACGCGCAGAACCGAATGCCCGTTTGCAAAAACAAGGGCGCGCAACCGGTTTTGGATGTGTATCTCTTCTCAGCATTCTTCTGCTTTTCCTCATCTTTTCTTTTGTTTTTAGTTATCGCAGTATCACCAACGATCTCCCACCTGTAGACAAAATCGAAACCCTGCTCAATCCGCGCAACGGGCTTTTGCTTCAGCCCACGCGTATCTATGATCGCAGCGGCGAGACCCTCATCCATCTCTTTGCGCCCGAAGATGCGCCGCGTCGTTATATTCCGCTTGGCGCGGAAAATCCGCAGCACATCCCCGATGCGCTCGTGCAAGCAACCCTCGCTCTCGCCGATCCCGACTTTTGGGCGCATTCCGGCTATAGCCTTGCAGAGCTTGATAACCCGGAAGCACATCCCACGCTCACACAGCAACTCGTCGCCGATTTATTGCTTTGGGATGAGCCGCCCAGCCTGCGGCGTGCCATCCGCGAGCGTTTTCTTGCTGCGCAGCTTACGCAGCAATACGGGCAGCAGCAAATTCTCGAATGGTATTTAAATAGTGCCAATTTCGGGCATTATGCCTACGGTGCAGAATCCGCTGCGCAGCTTTATTTTGGAAAATCTGTTACAGAGCTAAATGTCGCCGAATCTGCCACCCTCGCGGCTGCCAGTCAAAGCCCCGCCCTCAACCCCGTTGATGCACCCACGGCTGCCTATCAACGCCGTCAGGAAACCCTCTACATTATGGAAGAGTTGGTAATGTTGGATGCAGATAAAGCAGATGCGGCGCGTCGCACGCCTTTCGACTTGCCCTCGTTTATCGAACCTGAAAATCCCGTCCCGGCCTTTATCCCTTTAATGCTGACCCAACTCGATTCCATTTATCCGCGTGAACGCATCGAGCGTGGCGGGCTAACGATCATCTCTAGCCTCGACCTTACGCTGCAAAATTACGCCTCCTGTGCAGTTTCTACACAAATTGCCCGCCTGAGCGATGTGAACAGGCCAGCCTGTGATGGCACTGGTCTGCTCCCAACACTGCCTACGATGGATACGCTAAGCAATGTCTATGCCAGTGCGTTGATCCTTGATCCTGAAAACGGTCAGGTGTTGGCAGTGGTTGGCGAGACCAACCTGACTGGCGAATCCGCTAATTTGGCGGCACACAGGGCCGGGTCGAGTCTGACCCCGTTCATTTACTTAACCGGTTTCACGCGCGGGTTGAGTCCAGCGTCGCTTTTATGGGATATCCCCAATGAGAGCGGCATCCAAAATTTTGATGGGAATTATCATGGACCTATGCGCCTGAGAACGGCACTGGCGAATGACTATCTCGTCCCCGCGCAGGGTGTGCTGGCGCAGATGGGTACTGAAAACGTGACGCGCATCTCGCGCTCTTTCGGGCTTGATTTTGATGTGCTTGCTTTTGAAAATGCACTGCTTCCCCTGCTGGATCTGGCAGCTGCCTATGGTACTTTTGCCGCCGAGGGTGTCATGCGCGGGCAAATGGTGGGCGAGCGTTTAGAGCCGGTAAGTGTGCTCGAAGTGTTGGACGCAGATGGCACGCCCTGGCTGGATTGGAGAAAGGCACAATCTCAACCCGTCGTTACGCCACAATTGGCATACTTGATGAACGATGTTCTTAGCGATGAAACAGCACGCTGGGCAAGCCTGGGAACATCAAATGCACTGGAAATTGGCAGACCCGCAGCCGCGAAGATCGGGCAAGTGGCAGATGGTCGCGAAGCCTGGACGATAGGCTCCACGCCGCAGCGCACCACCCTTGTATGGATGGGCGCAGATGCAGCTTTTTCACCGGAAGCAGCCGCAGGAATTTGGCACGCATTGATGCAAGCCGCCAGCGCTGATCTGCCCGCCGAAGGTTGGGATGCGCCAATCGGCATCACGACGATGGATGTTTGCGACCCATCCGGTTTGCTGCCTACAAGTGATTGTCCGAATATCATCCGTGAAGTTTTTCTAAATGGTTCTGAACCAAGCCAGTATGATAATTTGTATCGTACTTTTGAAGTGAACCGTGAAACTGGCTATTTGGCGACGGTCTTCACGCCGCCTGAATTGATCGAAGAAGAGAAATATCTGCTTGTCCCCGTAGAAGCACGTCACTGGGCGGAGTTGGCAGGATTGACAATGCCACCTAGTGCTTACGATGCGATCCAGTTGCCGCCGCGTTTGCCAAATGCATATTTAACAGCCCCCGATCTTTTTTCGGATGTGAGCGGGATGGTTGCGATCAGCGGTACCGCAATGGGAAATGATTTTGATTATTATCGGGTTTTGATCGGGCAAGGGCTTAATCCGCAGGCGTGGATACAAATTGGCAATGATGTGCATGAGCCTGTGCAGGATGGTCAACTTGCTATTTGGGATACAAATACATTGAGCGGTTTATATGCTGTGCAGTTGATGGTCGTGCGCACGGATAAACGTGTGGAGATCGCGACCACGCAGATCAGTATTGATAATGAACTCCCGACTGCAAGAATTCTTTTTCCGCAAGAGGGGGAAGAGTTGGATTATTTGAAGAATCGACAGATCGATTTTCAGGTTCAAGCGCACGATAATTTGGGCGTGGAAAGCGTGGCGTTTTACGTTGATTTTCAGCAGATCGGTGCGACGAGTGAATCTCCCTACACGTGGACGTGGGCAACATCGCCGGGAAATCATCATCTGAAGGTGATCGTGCGCGATCGTGCGGGGAATATGGTTGAAGAGATCGTGCGCTTTGAAGTCGTGCGATGAGCCCCCTCTGTCTTTCGGACAAAGTGCCCTGAAAGGGTATCTCCCCCAAATTTTAATAGACAGTTTATTTAGAAACTACATAATAATATGTCTTTGCGAGCCCCGATGCTTTTCGGGGCGAAGCAATCTCCGCCCAGTGAGAGAGACTAAGGGAGAAGTTTTGTCTTGCTGAAAACGAAACCTACAACTTATCGGCAAGTAAATACCTTCAGAAAGATTGGAAGGTATTTACTATAGAGAAAAGTGTTCTACTTGCGGCTATTATGCTCAAATTGCATCAGCATTTTTAGGGTATAAGCTAATGCTTTTAGCGGGAAGTAAGTTATTGCGATTTGAAAAACGATGGCAACAGATATCGATATAAGAGCGAGCAGCCAAATAATAATGGTCATATCTTGATAAGAGTTGATGAAATATGATTGCATAATATCAAGAGTTTGGGGGAAGGTTAGCAAACCTAGAAGAATGGAAACAGGTATCATGACTTTTGCAATTTTATTGAGCCAGTCATAAATCTTTAGCACTTCCTGGGGGTCATAGAAAGCAGCACCGCTTAGCTTGTCCAAGTTGGGGTGATATTCACTCTCTCCATCATTTTTGAAAAACCATTCTTTTACCTTATCGAAAAAATCTTGTTCTGTGTCTTTTCCGCGTTCATATATTGCTTCGTTTTGTGGAGGAAGTTCATTTAGGCGTTCTAGTAGTATTTTTTCCAAGACTTCAAAGGCTAAATCCGACCATTCAGACCGATTATTAGTTTCCCATCTGGTAACGAGAATCTCGGTTTCTTCGCGGTTAAAGTTTCCATAAATTTGTGAACGTAAATCTTTTGCCATTATCTACTCCCCTTCCTCTTCACTAAGCAATGAATAATTCAGGTCAATTTCGATTAGCATATAAAGCGCAAGAGAAATTCCTTTAAGAACGACGGCATAGATAACACTTTTTAGGAAGATGTTAAACATATCAACCACTAGGCTAAGAGAAAAAATAGGCTTTTCCTTAAGAAGTGATGCAGCATCATATGCTCCGCGTAAGTTCATAGATTGCACTTGAAATTCGAGGTAGTACTTTGTCTGTGTGTACTCTCCGATTGTCACCAAAACTCCAAGTACTATAGCTATCCAAGCGAGATTTTTAGCAATTAACGCAATTGTATCCAAGCGTTTATGTTTCGTTT
>JABGQU010000139.1 GCA_018648605.1 Anaerolineae bacterium
AGCTCTATTATACAACTTGACAAAGCCCATCTCTTCCTATACCCTCTAAAAATGAATTCTTGGCTACCACTTCTAAATTTTCTTCTTATTATCATCTTATTCCTTTTCTCAGGAGTGACCGCTTTCTTCGGGCCAAGGTCTCGGATAAAGTACTCCATTCCCGCAGTAATAATTCTTGGTTTTTTAATCGCATCCCCTCGTAAAGAAGTCTATTGGCTCGACTGGCTCCTAGAGGGGATTAGCTTTGGGTAATCTTCATTATCTTAGTTCCTCTTACTGGCTACTGGCTTAAAAAACGCTCTGGGCTTATAGATAACAGATAAAACATATGAAACTCACTCAATCCCAACAAGACATCATCACCGCGCCCTTCGACACCCGCATCTTCCTCTCCGGCCCCTCTGGCTGCGGAAAGACCACCGTCGGCGTGGAGCGAATGCGCTATCTTCTTGAGCAGGGCGTTTATGGCGAGAGCATTCTCGTCCTCACGCCCCAGCGCACCCTTCAAGAACCATATCAAGAGCTTCTCCAAAGCCCCGAAATCGGAGCGGGGGGACAAGTGACCCTCGCCACAGTTGGCGGTCTTGCCCGTCGCATGGTCGATCTTTTTTGGCCCCTTGCTGCTGAAGCAGCTGGCTTCGCCAACCCTGACCAACCCCCTATTTTCCTGACCCTTGAAACCGCCCAATATTATATGGCGCATATCGTCCGCCCCTTGCTCGATGAGGGCTATTTCGAGTCGCTCACGATCAACCGCAATCGCCTTTATAGCCAAGTGATCGACAATCTCAACAAAGCCGCCGCGATCGGTTTCCCGCATACGCAGATCGGTGAAAGGCTTGATAAAGCCTGGCTCGGAGACCCGTCCCAGCGGCGCATCTATCAAGATACACAAGACTGCGCCAATCGTTTCCGCGCTTATTGTCTTGAGCATAATCTACTTGATTTCTCCCTACAATTAGAGATTTTCTGGGAGCATCTTTGGGGCGATCCTATCGTGCAGGATTATCTGACGCGCACCTACCGCCATCTGATCTACGACAATATCGAAGAGGATATTCCCCGCGCACATGATCTGATTAGAGGGTGGATACCCGATCTCGACTCCGCTTTGCTGATTTATGATGAAAATGCGGGATACCGCCGCTTCCTCGGCGCGGACCCGGAAACTGCGTGGCGTTTAAGCGACATCTGCTCATCCCACGCATCGTTAAACGACTCATTCGTCGCATCAGAGGATATTTTGGCATTAAGCGATTCGCTGGCCCATGTAATAAATCCGGCCTCCACGGACGCCCCGCTTAATGGATTCAGAGAGGGAGTGTTGCAATATGCAGATGCCCATTTTTACCCTGAATTGCTCGATTGGTTAACCGAAGAAATTTCCACTCTTTTAGAAGAAGGCATAGAACCCGCTGATATTGTTGTGCTCGCCCCCTATCTCTCCGATGCGTTGCGTTTTTCCTTAATGCACAGGCTTGAAACACGCGGAATCCCCGTCCGCTCGCATAGGCCCTCGCGCTCTTTACGAGATGAACCCGCGACACAATCCCTGCTGACTCTCGCTGCGCTGGCGCATCCACAATGGGGAATCCGTCCGAGCGAGTTTGACGTGGCCTACGCGCTGATGCAAGCGATTGATGGCTTCGATCTCATCCGTGCCAACTTGCTGACGAAGATCGTATACCGTGCTAGGGAACTGGCACTCAGTCCATTTGACGGTATCAAGCCCGATGTCCAGGAGCGAATCACCTACGTCTTCGGTGGCTACTATACACAGTTGCGCGAATGGCTCCTATCCTACCAAGAGCAGGATGTGGTCCCCTTTGATCATTTTTTGCGCAAACTTTTTGGAGAAATCCTGTCGCAGCCGGGATTTGGATTCCATCGTGATCTGGATTCTGCACGCGTAGCAGCCAGCCTAATTGAGTCTGTTAAAAAATTCCGCTGGGCAATGGCTTCGGCAGATACAGATGCCCTGACTTTGGGACGCGAATATATCGACATGCTCAGCGAGGGCGTGATCGCGGCGCAGTATTTGGGCGCGTGGAAAATGGAAGAGGAAAACGCGGTACTGGTTGCGCCAGCCTATACATTTTTGATGCAAAATCGAGCTGTGGCGGTGCAATTTTGGCTGAACCCCGGCTCGGATGGCTGGGTGGAACGGCTCTTCCAACCGCTGACACACCCCTATGTTTTATCGCGTAGCTGGGATAACGCCGAAGGGCATTATTGGACAGATGCGGACGATGTGGCGGCAAACCAGGCGACGCTGGCTCGCCTGACGACAGGCTTGCTGCGCCGCTGCAAGGAACGGCTCTATTTGGGCTTGTCGGAGCTGGGCGAATCGGGCTTTGAGCAGCGAGGGGTTTTGTTGAAGGCGTTTCAGCGGGTTTTGCAGGAGATGGGGGATAGATGAAAAACACAAATCCAGATATTTTTATACCAAAATATTTGTTCGCGGCTTATCTATTACCATTAGTATACGGATGTGTATCCATTGTTCTTCTTTTCATCACCATTCAACGACAAAGCTTAGACTGGACATTAATCCTTTTTGCAATTTTCTCTGGAGTAAATACTTATCAGAACGCAAAAGATATTATTAAAGAAGTTGAGTTTGATGAGAGAAAAATGATTATTCGCTACTATCTTTTTGGCACAAAAACAATAGCCTATGAAGATATTGACGTTAATGTTGGTTTTCATATCAAAGGGGAAAGAGTTGTTATTCCATTCAAACATATGACCAACAAAATGTATCTTCAAGAAAGAGTAGTTCAAATCTTACGAAAAAAGAATATCAAGAACATTAATATCGACGAAATCATCAAGGAGCGAAAGCATGCCCTAGTAAAAAGCCTCAACTATGCTCTGCTAATCACTCTGATTTTAGGGGGACTAGCAAGCTTTGTTGTTCACGCAGATATTGAGTCTTGGGCATATCTTCTCTTTGGAACCTTTATTTTATTCTTTATTGCACTAATAACCTTTTTTCGTTTTGGAAAACCATAAATCTGCATCATTCACACCATTTGTGGTTAAAGGCTACCCGGCTATTTTAACCAAGAGACCAACCTCATGAAAAAACATATCCCATCCCTCCTTTTAGCCCTGCTCATCTTATTACTCCCACAGAATATTGTCTCTGCGGACACCGGTCCAAAACCAGAGATGGAATTCACTTTCGTGGACGAAAATGGAGAACCCAGCACACTCAGTATCGAATCCGGCGTTCTCTACGAATGCGATCTGGCAGATTGCTCCGATGCCATGCCCCTCGAAGAAATGGGGCCCCAGCGCTTTGAATGCAAGGAATTTTCCTGCTACTCAATGGCTTATGGCTACGCAGATTATTTCCAGCTGGAGATCAGCTTTGCAGATGGCACTTCTCAAAAAAGCAATATTTTTGCAAAGAAACAATTTTCTGCAAATTATCTTGTCACATTGCAAGCGGATCATTCGCTCGGCGTGGAAGAACAAAGCCCGAGTATCCCTATTCTTCCGCTAGTGCTGACATTATTGGTCGAACTTCTTCTCGCATATCTCTATGTAACCTTCAAAAATAAAGAAATCCCCAACAAACGTTTCCTGCTCGGTGTTTTGATCATCAATCTGATCACACAGCCTGTCTTTACCTATATCAGCGTTATCTCGCAGAATATGGGCATGGGTATCTACTGCCTTTTTGCGGAGATGGTCATCTTCTTCGTTGAAGCCATTTTTATTTACTTCTTTATGAAAAAAGAGATCAACTTCGGCAAAGCGCTCATATTGAGTTTTGTCTTCAATTTTGCCAGCTTCTTTATCGGGCTATTCTTACCTGTATAAAACACTAACTTATGAACATAACCTACCGCCCCTCCCAACAGAAAATACTCCAATATACCCACGGCACGATGGGCATTGCTGCCGTCCCCGGTTCTGGGAAAACTTTCACCCTCTCCGCGCTCGCTGCCGAGATCATCGGGCGTGGTGATCTTGCCCCAGAGCAGGAAGTGCTGATCGTAACCCTCGTCAACTCGGCGGTGGATAATTTTTCCAGCCGAATTAATGATTTTATTACGGCACGCGGGTTATTGCCGCGCGTTGGCTACCGCGTCCGCACGTTGCATGGTTTGGCGCACGATATTGTCCGAGAAAAACCCGGTATTGTTGGTCTGGATGAGCGTTTCGGTATTATTGATGAGCGCGAAGCCAACTACATCCGCAAAGAGGCTGTTTCGGCATGGCTGGCGGCAAATCCAAACGCCCTCGATGATTTTCTTGACCCCGATATGGAAGAGTCTAAAAAAGATTGGACGCGCAGACAACAACTCCCGCGAAGCCTTGAGGGAATTGCGCTCGCATTTATCCGCTCAGCAAAAGACCGGCGCATTTTGCCCGATCAACTCCGTGCGCAACTTGCCAATCAGCCCGCGCCCCTGCCCCTCGCTGAGATGGGTCTCGCCATTTACAGCGATTATCAGCGCGCCCTCGCTTATCGCGGCGCAGTCGATTTTGACGATCTCATTCGCCTATCTCTTGATCTGCTCGAGCGTGACCCCGACTTTCTCGAGCGTCTCCGCTATCGCTGGCCCTATATTCTCGAAGATGAAGCCCAGGACAGCAGCCAGACGCAGGAAAAGATTTTGCGTTTATTATCCGGCGAAGGTGGCAATTGGGTGCGCGTTGGTGACCCAAATCAGGCTATTTTTGAAACATTTACGACGGCCAACCCCCAACTTCTACGCGATTTTATTGCCAACGAAGCCAATTTTCAGCGGGAATTACCTGAATCAGGGCGTTCGCAACCTGCCGTGATCGATCTGGCAAATCAGTTGATTGATTGGGTGATGACTGGACATCCAGACCCGGATGCGCGCGATGCGCTTTCTCCGCCCTATGTCCAGCCGACTGCGCCCGATGATCCCCAACCGAATCCGCCCGTGAATTGGGCTGGCCTCCATTTAATAACCAAAAAGTACAGTCCCGAAGCAGAATTGAAAGCCATCATCGATTCCCTCGCACGTTGGGTTCCCGAAAACCCAGATAAAACCGTCGCCGTGCTCGTTCCGCGAAATACGCGCGGCGCAGAAATCGCGGATAGACTCAAAAAAGAAGGCATCGAGGTGATCGAAGCGCTCTCCTCCACGCAATCGACGCGGCAAACGGCAGGCGCGCTGGGGAATATCGTGCAGTATCTCTCCGACCCGCAATCTGCGTCCAAATTGGCAACGGTCTATCGCGTTTGGCGTAGAGAATGGCGAGATGATGATGAGTACACTGAGTTTTATAAGCACATCACCAAGTTAATTAAAAAGACGGGGATGGTGGAATCTTTCCTCGCCCCCACTCACGATGAAGATTGGCTGGCAAGTTTACAGGAGTCCGAATCGGAGGACGTCATCCAAGAATTGACGTTCTTTAAAGAAAATGTCCAGAGATGGCTGGATGCGGTCACGCTCCCCATCGATCAATTAATCCTGACTTTGGCGCAAGACCTTTTCACCGAGGCCGCTGACTTGGCTTTGGCGCATAAATTGGCTATCGTTTTGCGACAGACGGCGAATGACCACAGTGAATGGCGGCTGCCGGAATTGACGGGAGAGTTATCGGTGATCGCCAAAAACCAGCGGAAATTTATCGGTTTTTCGGCGGATGATGGCGGCTTTGACCCGGAGCGTTATAAGGGGAAAGTGGTGGTGACGACGATGCACAAGGCGAAGGGGCTGGAGTGGGATCGGGTTTATTTGACTTCGGTGAATAGTTATACTTTCCCTTCGAATCAGCCGAATGACAATTTTATTTCGGAGAAATGGTTTGTGCGGGACAATCTGAATCTCGAAGCAGAAGCTATCGCACAACTGGATGCGGCGACGCAGACCGGCGAATATGAGTGGTATAGCGAGGGGCAAGCGACCCTCGCCGCCCGCGTCGATTATGTGCGAGAACGACTGCGGTTGCTTTATGTGGGGATTACGCGTGCGAAGGAAGAGTTGGTCATCACATGGAATACAGGCAGAGGAGAATCTACGCAGGCTTTGCCTTTTGCGGCGTTGGTTCGTGAGGAGTGATGCGTGAAACGTGAAAAACACGGATTCAAAAAACAATCTTATGCCTGATAATACTTGGAATATCGAGACCGCTACAAAGACGAAATCTGTTGCTTTTATAGTACTTCAACCAAAGGCTACAACGTCGTTGGTAGAGTATTTAAGCAATATTTCAGATTTAAAATTTACAGCACATGCATCGGAATTTCGATTTAGCAACGCACACTACTATCGCGGCTCTAGCTCAAAATCAAAAGCACTTATTGTGCCAACACAAACGCTATCTTCCATACCTCGTAAATATCGTAAACCTAATTGGTTCTATTTGAAAATCTTTTGCCACCCAGATGATTTACGGTTTGAAACATTACCAACCTATGAACACATATCTGTTCCATCAGATAAATACAGAGTGTAGTCCCCATGCAGGAAGATTGCTTTGTCGCAAGTGCATGCTCCTCGCAAAATCATACTAAAGTTATTGGATGACTCTGCGAGGCAGTTTTATCGCCGAAGCAGTCCCATGAAATTCAACATACTCTACCTTCAATGAGATTGCTTCGGAGCAAAAACGCGCTCCTCGCAAATTCATCTTTAAATCTTTATGGCTTCTAAAGAATACGCTGTTTACATCATGACGAACAAACATAATCGTGTTCTCTACACGGGAATAACGAATAACTTGCGGCGTCGAGTTTATGAGCACAAAACAGGCATTGGAAGTAAGTTCGTGAAGAAATATAATGCAACAAAATTAGTTTATTTTGAAGTCGGGAGCAATATCAACGAGGCATTGTTGCGCGAGCATCAAATCAAGGCTGGTTCTCGGCAAAAGAAACTTGATTTGATAAACGAATTTAATCCTGAGTGGAATGATTTATATGAGGAAATTTAATGCATGAATCTGCGAGGCAGTTCTTCCGCCGAAGCAGTCTCAAAGAATTTAGCACACTCTACGTTCGATGAGACCGCTTCGCTCGCGAAATCATAGCATTCGAAATATAAGGAACACCTATGAAAGCAATTATTTGGGCAAAATACGGATCGCCAGATGTTCTTCAACTTCGTGATGTAAAAAAACCTACGCCCAAAGACAATGAAGTGCTGATAAAGATCATCGCGACAACTGTCACAGCGGGGGATTGCGAAACGCGCAGTCTTAATTTCCCTATCATCTTGTCGCTCGCTTTGCGGATGTGGATCGGTTTCAGAAAGCCAAAAGAGAATACCATCCCGGGGACAGAGTTGGCGGGAGAAATTGAAGCCATTGGCAAAGATGTGACAAACTTCAAGGTCGGCGATCCAGTTTTTGGCGCGTCAGGAATGGCTTTTGGCACAAATGCTGAGTATATTTGTCTACCTGAAGAACCGGATGAGATGCAAAGGGGTATCGCCATAAAACCAGCGAATATGACCTTTGAAGAAGCCGCGACCGTTCCCTTTGGTGGGCGAGATGCGCTCCATTTTCTGAGATTGGCGAAACTTCAAGGTGGAGAAAAGATGTTAATCAATGGGGCAGGCGGCAGCATCGGCGTTTTTGCGGTACAGCTTGCCAAATATTTCGGAGCTGAAGTCACGGCTGTGGATAGCGGAGAAAAACTGGCTATGCTACGCGAAATTGGCGCGGATCATATGATTGACTACACCAAAGAAGATTTCACCAAAAGCAACGAAGTCTACGATATTATTTTTGACATCATCGGGAAAATCTCGTTTTCACGCAGCAATATAGTACTCAAGAAAAACGGGACTTATCTCTTAGCCAACCCAATGTCACAGATCATTAGCGGATTATGGACAAGAATGACAAGCGGAAGAAAGGTCATCATGCAGACTGCCAGCGGAACCATTGAAGACTTAGTATTTCTCAGAGAGCTGATCGAAGCAGGGAAACTTAAAACCGTCATCGACAGACACTATCCACTCGAAGAAATTGTCGAGGCGCATAGGTACGTTGAAACTGGACGCAAGAAAGGAAATCTGGTGATAACGATATGAACAACACATTTGTTGACCTACTCCCCTTTGCTATCATTTATATCACGCTGTACTGGGTCATCATCCCACGTATCAATGGAAAGTGGCCCCGCATAGGTATGGCACTCTTCCTGCTTATCCCTGCCAGTATACTCGCTGCAAATAGCGGCGCCATTTTCGGCAAGATCGTCTATTATTTCAGCAACTTATTCTCCACTCAATGATGGCATCCAGCTTTTTGAACGGGAGCAACTTCCACGTTTTGGGGTGTATCGGTAATATATAAAGGAGAGAATTAAAATGTCGAAAACCATTTTCATGATCCACTGCATAAAACGCACCATGTCGCACACCTTAAACGGTTCAAGTCGCACAGTTTA
>JABGQU010000140.1 GCA_018648605.1 Anaerolineae bacterium
TTGTATAATACATCATATTATCATTAAAACACCCGGCGAGGTTCCATGTCAAATAAAGGCACTCTTTTTCTCAAGCATACCCAACTTATTATCACCTTCCCTGACGGCAAAGAAGAAAAACTGCCTTTGGTAAAAGATCTCACACGTATCGGGCGCAGTGCATCAAATGAGCTTGCCATGCCCGCTGAGTTTAAATCCATCTCCAGACAACATTTAGAGATTCGTCGCGAAGGAATGCAATATATCGCCGTCGATCTTGATAGCGACAATGGTATTTTCGTTAATGACGAAAAAGTAACGCAAATAACCCTTAGCGACCAGGATGAAATCCAAATCGGATTAGCAGAACACGGGCATCTAATTCAGATTCGCTTTGAAGCGGGGACGAATCTAAGTGCCTCCCCCGTGTCACCCCAAACGGAACACTCGCCTTTTCACTTGCTCGCTGACGCACCAAAAGAAATACCGTACTTGGGCATCCGCTTCCCAAAGGGGAATACAGATTTTTTCTCCATCGAAAAAGAGACCATCATCGTTGGTCGCTCTTCGGATGCAGACCTGTCTTTTCCTGATGGATATGGTTTCATCTCATCTGAGCATTTCAAATTAGAAAGTATTGACAACGCCTTCACGATCACCGATTTGAATAGCACCAATGGAACGCTACTCAATAACCATAAGCTTCCTCCGGGCGTTCCTATCGAACTACATGATAATGCCATTATCCGCCTTGGCGACGATAGTTTCGGTATCTCATTGGGGATAACATTCCATAATCACCTTGAAGCGATTTTGCATGTAGATGGTTTTGCCATTGCCGCCCCATCCATTGTTATGGGCGAGGAAACAGTCATCTCTATCGGGCGTTTCCCTGAAAATGATGTGGTTTTAGATGCACCAGATGTCTCTCGCCAACATGCAACGCTCATGAAACGGGAGCAAGTTTACGTCCTGAGCGATCTCGGCAGCCGAAACGGAACTTTTGTTAACGAGCAGCTTATCCAATTTACAGAATTGCATGAGGGTGACATCATCCGCATCGGCACATTCCTGCTGACTTTCCAGAATGGCGAAGTGACTCCATATCAAAGCAACGGGATGCGTATGGATGTGAGCAATTTGTCGAAGGATGTGAAAACGCGAAAAGGGAAGCTTCGTATTTTGGATGATATCAGTCTGTCGGTTTTGCCACGTGAGTTTATCGCCATTGTCGGCGGGAGCGGAGCCGGAAAAACGACCCTGCTCAATGCGCTGGTCGGCATTCGCCCGGGTGACGGGGATGTGCAACTGAACGGGCAAGATTTTTACAAGGAATATGAACATTTTCGGGCGCAACTCGGTTATGTGCCGCAAAATGACATCCTGCACACCACGCTGACAGTTGAAAAAGCCCTCGACTACACCGCCAAATTGCGCCTGCCCGCCAGCGTCAAAGCGGAGGAGCGCGAACGCCGCATCACGAGCGTGCTGGAGACTGTTTCGATGAACACCGAGACCATCCGTAAAACTCGCATTGGCAATCTTTCGGGCGGGCAACGCAAACGTGTCAGTATTGCCGCTGAACTACTCGCCGACCCCAAACTGATCTATCTCGACGAAGCCACTTCCGGCCTTGACCCTGGACTCGAAAAGAAGATGATGCACACCCTGCGCCGTATGGCTGACGAAGGGCGCACGGTCATGCTCATCACGCACGCCACCGATAATATCGTTCAAAGCGATCACGTTGCCTTTATTTCGCAAGGGCGGCTGGTTTTCTTTGGTCCTTCGCAGGAAGCACTGGAATTCTTTGAAGTGGAAGATTTTGCCGACATCTATGAGAAGATCGAGCGAAGCGGCGAGCAATGGAGACAGGTTTTCGAGCAATCAAAACCTGAGAATCACCAAAATTATGTCTTGGCTCGCAAAGCCAATGCACAGGCAATGCCCAAACGAGAATTGCCCAAAATAAAATTTGGTTTGGGCGATATGCTGCGGCAGCTTTGGGTGCTTACTCAACGTTCGCTGAATGTGCTTTTCAGTGACCCCATTACTTTGGCTCTACTTCTCTTGCTTCTGCCGCTAACTGGCACGCTGCAACTGATTATCGGCTCCAAAGAAGTCCTGACAGGTGACCTAGCCATTCTTGCTGACCCGGTTGCTGCCGCAAAAACAATGACAGAGAATTACATCCCCTTTGCCAAAACAAATACCTTTGTCTTCGTGATGGGGCTTGAAGCTGTGCTAACCGGTCTTTTTGTCCCCTCCAACGACCTGGTTAAAGAACGTGGCATTTACCTACGTGAGCGCATGGTCAACCTGAAAGTGATCCCCTATTTGCTCAGCAAAGCCGCCATTTACAGTGTCTTTGTCGTTATTCAGGTTGCGCTCTATTTGCTGATATTGTCCTTTGGCGTGAATTTCCCTGCCGATGGACTTTATATGAATGGCACGCTCGAAATATTCATCACCCTCTTCCTGACCATGATGGCAGGCATCTCTTTTGGCTTTATCATTTCGGCTGTCAGCCGCAACACCGAAATGGCGATCTACACCCTGACCATGATGCTCTTTTTTCAGTTCTTTTTCGCAGGAACCGTCTTCGACCTGCGTGATAACGCCTTCGAGCCGATGTCCTATTTCACCACCACCCGCTGGTCGCTCACGGCACTCGGTGTGACTATTGACATGCCTGATTTGGTCGAATCTACAGTCCTGTGTAGCAAAGTACCCGAAAACCCGCTCGATCCAGATAGCAGACTGATAAATATTTGTAAACACTATCCCAAAGCCAAAGATGATCTATTGCTCAACTACGATGATGATATGCTCTTAAAATCGTGGGGCGTATTATTCGGGATGTCTATCCTTTTCTTGACAATAACCGGCGTTCTCCTGGAGCGAACCAAAGCGGATTAAACGAATCAAACCTGTTTTTGGCTTGCTTTTTCCAAGATTAACTTTATCTCAACAATAATATCTTCCGCTAAATTCGCATCCATATCAGTATCCAGATAAATAAAATCCCACCAGATTTCATCATTAAAGAGCCGTGCCTGAGAGGCTATCTCGGGTCCCAAATCGTAGCCTGAGACGAAACCGTGCAAACCAACCAGTTTGATATTTGCATATTCCGTTCTTAGCGGCACATGACTGCTGTAATTCAGTGCTGTCGCCCCAAAACGCATAAACTTCGTTTTCGTGAGCATCTTCAATAAGGATTCGCTCATTAAGGATGCGCTGAACTTATCCCCAAATTTGAGTGAATGATAGATCTTCTCATGGATATTTCTGGCTAACTCCCAGAAATCCATATTTTCCGAAATATCGGCTGTGTATCCTAGCAAAGAGATGTAATTTGCCAAAGGCTCTGGTGGAGTCGGGGGTTGAGTATGCGGACGCATATTTGCAAAAGAAAATGTCCGCATGGTGGCAGGTTGATTTTCATAAAGATGGCGATTTGTTGCCAGCATTAGCGCTGCATTCAACAGGCTGTTTAACGTGATGCCTTTCTTCCGTCCACGACGAGCAAGCGAATCGACCAGGTCTTCAGGCAAGATGAGCGTTTTGATATGCCCTCTTCCACCAAACTTCACGGCTGGTCTGCGTTTGTCTCGTGTTCGCCAGAGATAACGAGTCATATCGCTCATTTGTGCGAGTGCAAACGTTGCCTTTTTGAAGGCTCGCCCCAAACCCTGATGGGGCGAGGGGAAACGATCCTCCATAGCAGGAGCAAATGAGAGTGGCGAGAGATCCGAAATATCTCCAGCACAAAGACAGAGCAATTCGTTGAGTAAATTCATCCCCGAAGTCGCATCCATAATGGCGTGATGAACATTTAGAATAAGCTCAGCGTCTCTGTTGTTGTACAAATAAATCGCTCGAAAAAGTGGCTTGGTTCTATGATCGTAGCGAAAAGCCATTTCTTCTTCGGCAATATCCCGCCATTGTTCTTTGCTTGTGCGTTTGATAACGTGAAAAGGAAGTTCAGGAGAAGAGAAGGCTTCAAAGAAAGCTTTTTTTCTCTTATCCACGATATGGGCACGCAAAAGAGGTTGTCGTTCTTGTAGGGCTTTCAACGCACCTTCGACTATTTCCGGAGAAGGTGCGTTTTTAAGGCGTAGCACGCTAACGATATTAAAAGGGGCATGTTTGTTGGCGATCAACATTGCCTTTTCGAAAATTCCAAGTTTACGCAGCATAGACCCTCGATTTTCTTGTTAGATCACTCCCCTTTTGAAAATTCCCTTGCGTTTTCAATATAAGCCAAACTCTGGTGTCGGAAGTACGTATTATATAACTCGGCATAATGCCCTTTTTGCGCCAGCAGCGCATCGTGGTTGCCTTCTTCGATGATGCCGCCATCTTCGATCACCAAGATGCGATCAGCGGATTTGACGGTCGAAAGACGATGAGCGATGAGGATGCTGGTCGTATTCTCCAGGATCAAATTCAATGCTTGCTGAATTTGCCACTCAGTAAAGGGGTCAATGCTGGCGGTTGCTTCGTCGAGGATGAAGATGGCGGGTTTTTGTACGAGTACGCGCATGAGCGCGACCAGTTGGCGCTGTCCCATCGAAAGGCGTGCGCCGCGCTCGCCCACTTCGCTCTCAAGTCCATTGGGCAGCGTTTCAAGCCATTCGCCATCACCGATTTTTTTTGCCAATTTCAGCATCTCGGCTTCGCTCGCTTCGGCGCGCGCATAGCGGATATTCTCTGCCACCGTCCCTGAAAACAAAAACGGAACTTGGGAAACAATCCCCAATTGTTGGCGGTAAGATGTCAGGTTAAAGGAGCGGATATCGCGTTCGTCGATGAGCAGCTTGCCGGATTGGAATTCGTAAAAGCGGGCGATCAGTTTCGCGATGGATGATTTCCCTGCGCCAGTATGTCCGACCAGGGCGAGACTCTCTCCGGCTGGAATGAGCAAGTTGAAGTGAGAGAGAATCGGTTCCGAGGGGATATAGTGGAAGGAAAAGTTCTCGAAACGGACTCGACCCTCTAGTTGCCTCACCTCTTCATCATCTTCCTGAAGAACATTTGGGTCGGCGTCTATCAGTGCGTAAACCCGTTCTGCTGCCGATAACCCCTGCTGGATCTGCGCCCAAAAAGCGGAGAGATTCATAACGGGGAAGAGGAAATAACTCAGACTGAGAATGAAGAGATACCAATCTTCAGGTTCGATATTGCCTTGCACTGCGCTTTGCCCGCCGATATAGATGAGAATAGCTGTGGCGATGCCGCCGAGGGCATTGAGCGAGGGGAAAACCAGCGATAGTACGAAACCGCGCCGCACGTTAACACGATACGAGTCGCGGTTGGCAGTGTCGAAGGTATTAAAAATGCTCATCTCTTGGCGGAAGTTTTTCGCCACTGCGATACCGCTGACAGTTTCTTTGATGGTGGCATTCACCTCTGCCATCGCGCGCATTCCGTTGCGGGTGACCTTGCGGGCTAATTTGCGGAAGCTGGATGTAAACCAAAAGATGATCGGGAGATAGACAATAACAAGCAGGGTCAGCTTCCAGTCGGTGCGAAAGAGGATCACCCCGAGGATGCTGGCTTGGATGACTTGGGCGCTCACGTCCGTGACGATGGTGATGAGTTGACCGAAATCTTTGGTGTCGGAAGTAATGCGCGAAACGATGCCTCCCGACGAGAATTTATCGTAGAATGAGAGATCGTGTTCCGTTGCTGAGCGAAAGGCTTGTGTTTGCATATCCATCACTACATCGCCGATGGCACGTGCGGTGACCGAGCGGCGCATCCAGTTGATGCCCCAACGCAGGATGCCGATCAGGATGATGCTGCCTCCCAGAATCAGGGTGAATTCTTGGGACGGAGCGATCTCCAAATCTTCGAGACTGCGGCTGATGATAAAAGGTGCGGCTGCGGTGAAGAGCGCGAGGAGCGTTACCAAGGCAGAGATGGAGATGATCCGCTTGCGCTGCGTGGCGAAGTTTTCTGCGATGCGTGCGGTCAGTTCGCGGTCTGTATATTGTCGGTCGTAGTTTTCGGCACCTAAGCCGGAGAAAAAGCCCATTTTTTTGTATCCAGTTTTTAGTATTCAGCGAGTAGTGCGTTGCACCTGTTTTCGGTGCATTGCGCTGCGGGTTTTGCGGGGTAATACGCTGATGTGCAACGCATCAAGTGCAGATGCAATGCATATTGCTATTTTTATTCTGAGAAAATTCTGCGATACGCTTCGCTTGTTTTCATCAACTGATCGTGATTGCCGATGGCAGCGATATGTCCATTCTTGAGCACGACGATCAAATCTGCCCAGCGGATCTGCGAAAGGCGATGCGTGATGAGGAAGGTCGTGCGTCCCTTAGCCGCAGCGGCGATGGCGCGTTGGATGTGGTCTTCGGTGGCGCTATCAATTGCGGAAGTTGAATCGTCGAGGACGAGGATGCGCGGATCGGTCAGGAAGGCGCGTGCGAGCGCAAGGCGTTGGCGCTGCCCGCCGCTAAGGGTCACACCGCGCTCGCCGAGGGTGGTTTCGTAGCCCTCTTCAAAGCTAGTGATGAAACCATGCGCTTGCGCGGCTTTCGCAGCAGCAATGATCTCTTCTTGCGATGCATTCGGTTTGCCGAAGGCGATATTTTCGGCGATAGAGTCGGAGAAGAGAAAAATATCCTGCTCAATGATCGAGATTTGCTGACGCAGGGATGCCAAATTCCAATCGTGGACGTTGACCCCGTCGACGAGAACTTCGCCCTCGGTTGTTTCGTAGGTGCGGTTGAGTAGCTTGACGAGGGAAGTTTTACCTGCCCCCGTCTGCCCGACGATGGCTACCGTTTGTCCGGGTGAGACAGTGAACGAGATGTCGTTTAGTACGTCATCGCCGGGATTGTAGGCAAATGCCGTTGAACGGAAGCAAACTTCCCCGCGCATGTTTGCGGCGTAGCCATCCGCATTTTGATCGAGGAGAGTTTCACTGTTGAGCAATTCCAGAATGCGGCGTGCACTTGACATCCCCAAAGAAACTTGCGTATAAGCAAAAGTGGACGCGAAAGTGGGAAACTGAAGCATCTCCAATAATCCGACATAAGCGATGACAGCACCGATTTTGATCTCTCCTTGACTATAAAGAATAAGTGCATGCAGTAGCCCGCCGCCCAGCGCCAACCCGTAAAGAAGCATGGGTACAAAACGGGCTTCGAGGTCGCCCTGCTTGACGAAAGTATCACGCACGCGGCGTGCCTGCTTATTGAAGAAACTCACTTCAGCTTCTTCCTGCGCCGCACCTTTGACGGTTTCGATGCCATCGAGGGCTTCGGCGAGACGTGTATTGAGTTTGCCAAATGCACTGCGCACCGCGTCGGTGACAGGGGAGAGGCTATGCAGATATTCCCAGAGAGCGATGAAGTAGGTGATGGTGAAAAGCGTGGGAACGAGTAGCAAAGAAATATGATAACGCGGCGCAAAATAAAAGGGCATGACCATAAAAAGGAAGGAACCAACCACGAGATTTACGCCCGGGCTGTACATGAAGTTGATCTCGCGCACATCGTTGGTGGCGCGCGCCATCGTATCGCCAACAGGTTGAATGTTGTGGAAGGTCATGCTCTTGCCAAGCAGCGAGATATAAAGTTCATCGCGGATATTGCGTTCAAGTTTTTGAGCAATGAGATCTGCGCCGAAATTGCGCCCCAATTGCAAAAGAGCGCGCAGGAGCTGCGAACCGATGATAAGCAGGGTGAGGGGGAGCAAGCGTTCGGTTTGGGGAAGGGCAGCGGTGATTGCGTCAAAGGCTTCGCCAATATAGATGGGCACCATTGCGGCGAGACTGGCGTTTCCGGTTGCGCCAATGATGATGATGAGGAGAATCCACCAATAGCGGGCAGTATGCGACCAGATCCAATGCGCGGGACTAGTACGGTTGGTTTTATGAGAACGCGAAATCGTGAATTCAGAAGTAAGGGAGGGATTGGTCATAGGGGGGCTTTTTAGAATGGAAGAAATTCGATTCTACCACGCGGGAGAAACTTTTATTTCAAATGCGGGTTGTTAAGAATAAGTTGGTAGTCTTGTTCCGCCTCAAGTGAAAATGGAATTTTTGGCATCAAAAATAAGACACTAT
>JABGQU010000141.1 GCA_018648605.1 Anaerolineae bacterium
AAATTATACGCCAAAACAAAAAGCGGGCTCTCTTCTCAGAAAGTCCGTTTTAACCAGATGTGCGTCGCACCAGCATCGACAAACGGATGCCCATCGAAATTGGTGCGACGCACTCTCTATTTTTCTACCGCCGCATCCAGCGTTTGACGGCATCATCAGAGTGGTTATGATTGCCCATCGCTTCGAGCAACATGGTGGGATCAATGTTGCAGAGTAAGCCCTCGCGGTGTTCGCTAAAAATGAAGCCTTCTTTATCGAAATGTTCCACCATCTTTATTAAGGGCTGGAAATAACCGCGCACATCCAGCACACCGACGGGTTTACCGTGCTCACCGATCTGTTTCCACGTGAGGGTTTCAAAGAGTTCGTCGAGGGTGCCGAATCCGCCTGGGAGGGCGATGAAGCCATCGGCGAGTTCGTGCATGCGGGCTTTGCGGGCGTGCATGGAGGGTTCCACTTCCATGCGAGCGAGATTATCCTGTGCGAGGGCTTCGGTATTCATACTGGGAATGATGACTCCCACCGCTTCGCCGCCGTTTTCAATGACCCCATCTGCGACGGCGCCCATCAGTCCCGTTTTGCCGCCGCCGTAAATTAAACGGATATCCTGTTTTGCCAAAACTGCGCCCATTTTACGGGCAGCAAGCAGATAGTCCGCGTGTACGTCGTCGGCTGAGCCGCAAAAAACACAAATAGCATTGAAAAGATTCATGAGGGAGTCCTTAAAATAATCTATCATTGCAAAAAGGGCGACCTATGCCTCGCAGAGGTATAGCCCGACAAAGTAATCCCCGCACTCGCGAGGAGATTACCACACCGCCGAAAAACATCGACGGCTCGCAATGACCAAGTTCTTTACCGCGCCAACTGGCGCACCATATTGAAATGTTCCATATTTACCGGACGTTTATTGCTGATAACATCCTCGAGGGGGGCCATCGTAATATCACGTCCGCGCAAGCCAACTATAAAATCTGTTTGCCCTTCAAGCAAAACTTCCACTGCCCGAATACCAAGTCGCGCCGCCAGCAGGCGGTCGAAAGCCGTTGGAGAACCGCCACGCTGGATATGCCCCAAGATCGTTACGCGCGTTTTGAAACCGATATCCATCGCATCGAGTTTAGATGCCAACTCCGTCGTGCGGAGGCTCGCGCCTTCTGCCACAATGATAATGGCATGGTTTTTGCCACGCCTGTAAGCATCTTCAATGGTCGCTGCCACTTCTTCGACCGAGGTTGGGAATTCAGGACAAAGTACGATCTCTGCGCCTGCGGCAATGCCCGCTTGCACAGCCAGATAACCGCTGGCACGCCCCATGGTTTCAACCAGAAAAGCGCGCGTATGCGAAGAGGCGGTATCACGCAATTTATCGACTGCTTCTGTGATCGTATTCAGGGCAGTGTCCACGCCAATTGCCATATCTGTTCCCCAAATATCGTTATCAATGCTGGCGGGCACACCGATCACCTGCACGCCCTGTTGGGCGATCACATGCGCACCGGCTAGCGTACCGTCACCACCAATGGTGATCAGACCGTCGATGCCTTCTTCATTCATATTACGAATAGCTTCGCGCTGCCCGTTCTTTTCACGAAAACGTTTGCTGCGCTGCGTTTGCAAAACAGTGCCGCCCCTGCGTAAAAAACCACCGACATCGCGCGCGTTTTTCCAACGTTTGAACTCGCCGTTGATCAACCCCTCGTAACCATTCATTACGCCAACAACGCTAACGCCTTCATTCATGGCAGTGCGCACAACCGCACGCACGCAGGCATTCATGCCGGGGGCATCCCCTCCCGAAGTCAAGACACCCAAGGTATAGTCTTTTCTCTTTTTACTCATTTCTCTTCTCGCTTTACCGAATATGTATCAAAATCACGGGCGACATAACTCTCGGGGAAGATCGCTCGTGCTTCGTTAAGGATATCTCTTTCACGATAACGGCGGGATAGGTGAGTCAGGATCAAACGCTGGACGTTGGCTTGCTTCGCCAATTCAGCAGCCTGCCGCGCCGTAAGGTGGCCAAAATTACGCGCCATTTCGGCATCTTCGTGAATATAAGTAGATTCGATGACAAGCGTATTCACGCCTTTAACGGCATCCAGCAAATTGCTGGTTTTACCGGTATCGCCCGTGATCGCCAGGCTGGTGCCTTTGATAAGGGAACCCAGCACCTCGTCGGGGGCGATGCGGCGTCCATCCGCGAGAGTTACGCCTTTGCCCTGCACAAGGTCGCGGCGTTCTGGCCCAAAGGGGACGCCCAGCGCATCCGCTTTTTCCGCCAAAAAGGGGCGGTGAGATTTCTCTTCAAAGCGATAGCCGAGGCAGCCCGGCCCGCGGTGGCTGACATGGAAAGCAGTAATGCTAAAATTTTTGGCTTCAAAAATAACGCCCGGCTTGATCTCATGCAGGTGTATTTTTGCGTCGGGTTTTCTGTTAGGCCAGACAACACCGTAGAGCAAATTGTGAACACGCTCAAGGGTGTTGCGCCCGCCGTAGATCTCGATCTCGTCGAGGGCTTCCCAACGTGTAAGGGTGGAGAGCAGACCGCCAAGACCAAGAATATGATCGAGGTGACTATGGGTGAGCAAGATGCGGTTTAGACGTTTAAAGCCCACGCCCGCTTGCAAAATTTGACGCTGTGTACCTTCGCCACAATCGACAAGAAAACGATACTCGTCGTGTTTAACGATTTGCGACGAAAGCCCTCGTCGGATGGATGGGGCAGAAGCAGATGTGCCGAGAAAGATGATTTCGAACAAGAGTTGATCCTAACTAAATAAATTGGAAATTGCGGGGCTTATTGTACCTCGAGTTGGGATACTCATCGGAGGTGACATAGATAGAAATATCCAAACCGCAGAGTACGCCAAGAGCACAGAGCTTCTTTTTCTTTGTCTCTGTGTACTCTGTGCACTTTGTGGTTTAAAGCAAATCAAAAGACCATTTGTGCTATACTTTTTTCTAGAAAAAAACAGCAAATTTTAACTTACGAGTGAATTATGCCGATCAAAAAACCACCTGCAAAAAAGAAAAAAGCCCCAGCAAAAAAATCAACCAAAGCGAAGTCATCTTCCCGCTCCAAAAAGCAGGAACCACCGCCCCAGTTAAATTTCTGGCAGCGGATGTCCATCAACCGCCGTCTTGATCTGGTCGGGACAGTATTTGCGATCCTGGGGTTACTAACCCTTCTCAGCCTCGCGTCCACAAATAGAAGTCTCTTTGTCGAGGCATGGGTCGTCTTTCTCACACGCTCTTTTGGTTGGGCGCGCTGGGTTTTTCCGGCTGCGCTAATCCTCGTCGGCGTCTGGCTCGTCGTTCGAAATCAAGAGAGCATTCCCCACATCTCTGTTGAACGCATTACCGGGC
Source organism: Anaerolineae bacterium (assembly GCA_018648605.1). GTDB lineage: Bacteria > Chloroflexota > Anaerolineae > Anaerolineales > Villigracilaceae > Desulfolinea. The sequence continues at coordinate 3,370 of JABGQU010000141.1, forward strand.
TTACGCTGCTTTTCCTGTGGCTTTTGCCGATCTTGCATTTTTTTGCTGGCAACCCGATGTATATCGTCCGCTTTGAAGAGGGGCGCATCGGCGGCGGTTATTTGGGCGCACTCTTCATGCGCATCCTCTGGACAGGCCTCGGTGGACTCGGCGCAACAATTACACTCATTGCCTGGCTTCTGATCAGCCTGACAATGATTCTCGATATGTCCATCCACGAGTTTTTTGAGCGGGCTTCACCGCCCTTTGTCATGGTCTACCAGATCTGGAAGGAACGCATCAGCGAAATGCTGGCTGCCAGAAAACCGGAAAAAGAGCTGCCTCCTGTTCAAATGAACGGTTATACCCCTGCAGCAGGAAGTGAAAGTAACGACGAGACAGCAATGCCAGAAGGCGACGAACCTGTCGAGTGGTTTTTGCCGCCCCTCCCCGAGATCCTGGATTCTGGCACTACGCCAACGCTCAATGAAGATTTCGTCGCGCAACGCGCAGAGTTGATCGAAGAAACCCTCGAATCATTTGGGGCGCCCGTTAAGATCGTAGAGATCAATCGTGGGCCTACTGTCACCCAATTTGGTGTTGAACCCGGCTTCCTCGAAACCCGCAAAGGCAAAACACGCGTGCGCGTCAACAAGATCACATCTCTCGCAGATGATCTCGCCCTCGCATTGGCGGCTTCGCGCATCCGCATTCAGGCGCCTGTGCCCGGCAAAGGCTATATCGGCATCGAAGTCCCCAACGAAGAGATGACCGTGGTCGCCTTGCGCGACATCCTTGAAAGCGACAACTTCAACGCAGAAAAAATGCCACTCGGCTTTGCCCTCGGGCGCGACGTAGCGGGCTACCCCCAAGTCGCTGACCTGACCGCCATGCCACATATGCTCATCGCTGGCACCACAGGCTCTGGTAAATCTGTCTGCATCAATTCGATTCTCACCTCCATGCTACTCAACAATACTCCCGACGATTTACGGCTGGTTCTCGTTGATCCCAAACGCGTCGAGTTAACTGGCTATAACGGCATCCCGCATCTGCTTTCGCCCGTCGTCGTCGAGACCGAGCGCGTCGTCGGCGCCTTGCAGTGGATGACCCGCGAAATGGATAAGCGCTATCACGAATTCTCCCAAACCGGTGCACGCAATATCACAGATTACAACGAACGCATGGAAGCACAGGGTGGCAAAAAACTTCCCTTCCTTGTCATCGTCATCGACGAGTTAGCCGACCTGATGATGATTGCCGCCGACGAAACCGAGCGCACCATTACGCGTTTGGCACAACTCGCCCGCGCGACGGGGATCCACATGATCCTCGCCACCCAACGTCCTTCTGTGGATGTGGTCACAGGCCTCATCAAAGCCAACTTCCCGGCACGCATCGCCTTTGCAGTTGCTTCCGGTACCGATAGCCGAGTCATTCTCGATCAGCCCGGCGCCGAACGCCTGCTCGGACGTGGTGATATGCTCTATCAAGCCCCCGATGCGCCAGCCGCAGCCCGTTTACAGGGCGTCTTCGTCTCCGATGCAGAGACCGCCCGCCTTGTCGATTTTTGGCGTACCCAAAATGGTCAGGAGAGTGCTTATGCCATGTCGGGTTCGCAGATGGGCAAACCACCCACAGGTGTGCCGCTCAAACAAGTGACCATGTTCGAAGAAGAGATGAATGCCGCCAAAAAGATCGACCCCCTCTTCGATGAAGCCGTCGACATCATCCGCAGGCAAGGACGTGCCTCCGTATCCATGCTCCAGCGCAAATTACGCATCGGCTATACACGCGCCTCGCGCCTCGTCGACGCAATGGAAGACGAAGGCATCGTCGGTCCCCCCACCGGCGGCACCGGCGTCCGCGACGTACTCGATTACGGCAAAGCCGCGCCGCCTGCAGAAGGATAAAAAATGATTCTCGAAGTAGCAACCTTAAATATCAAACCGGGTTTAGATATAGAATTTGAAACAGCCTTTGGAGAAGCACAGAAAATCATCTCTTCGGCAAAAGGCTATCTTTCGCACCAATTACAACGTTGCCTTGAAAACGAAAGTAAATATATTTTGTTTATCAATTGGGAAACACTGGAAGATCACACTGAAGGTTATCGTGGCTCTGAAGAATACCTACAATGGAAAAAACTTCTGCATCACTTTTATGATCCCTTCCCAATCGTTGAACATTACAGATCAGTTATTAACTGATATTACGCAATGATGAGCAATAAGCGTTTCCCCTCATCCTAACCTTCTCCCCTTGGGAGAGGGCGGAGGGTGAGGGCGCCCGAAAGTCTCCCAAAGACAGCTTTTGCATAATATAATTAAATAAAAAAAAGAGCCCGAGTGTTTTCAAAAACACTCGGGCTCTTCACTTAAGTTTACTGCACCGGTCTCAACGCAAACTGCGGGCTTTCTTTCCTGTTCGTAAAGAAACCCTCCGGCATCTCGATTTGTGTATAAGTACCACCGGCTTCTAAAGTGCCATAACGCAAATAATACAGTTCTATCGGCGCATTTGCGCCCAGCGCAATATCCTGAAAAGCCACCATGAAATAGCTTCCATCCGGGCTCCAGTGAGCGTCACGATAACAGCAAGTTGCCTGCATCGGGTCTAATTGCACCGCCTTATGCGTACGAGCGTTATAGGAATACCAATACCCAAAACCATCATTTCGTTTATTCGTATTCATCAAGTAAAGATCGCCTCCATCCCAATCGAAAGAGGGAATCGTTGGCGCACCACTATTATAACTACTCATCGTAAAGCGTTGTGCAGGGAACTCATCCAAACGGTCAAAAACACCCTTTTCACAATCCGAAATATCCACAATGCGGATCGTATCGATCTGATGCCCGTCTACGACATCCAAAAAAACGACCGAAAGGATCTGCTCATCATTCGACCAGCGTACATCCTTTATAGCTGTGTCTATATAGAAACAGCCGCCCATTTCCCCCAGATCGTTGCGTGTGCGCGCCGTTTTAAACTTCTCCAGATCAAAAGGCACAATAAAAAGCTCTCGATTTACACTAACCGCGATCTGCTCCCCGCTCGGTGAAACCTGAAAAGCCTCGAAATAATCGGCTTGCTCAAAACAAGTCACCACATCTACGCGATCGGCTTTCACATCCATCATCTGGATGCACTTCCCGACCACATAGATCAAAGTATTGCCATCGGGCAGCCATTGTAGCTTCGATTTCTGCGCACCATCGGTCGTCAACTGTTCCAGTTCGGTGCCGTCCACATTCATCATCCAAACATTGTTATTGCCCAGAAAAGCTATCTTATCCGCACCGCCGAGGATGAGAGCGTCGGGTGTAGGTTCTACTGTTGGGGATGGGATGAGGCTTGGGGTCGCCTCAACTGCCGGGGATGCTGGAGGTGGAGCAGGTTTAGTAGCAGTAGATGCCGCCCCCCCCCCCGTTATCGGGGTGGAGGTTTGTTCCCCGGCGCTGGGCGGGAAAATAAACTTGCTGAGGAGCCCCATCCCGCCCAAAGCGATGACGAGAACCCCGGCAACGATCCAGCCCATTTTGCTTTTGGGCGCTGCTATTCCAGATTTTTTGGCAATTCTGGTTCTGCCCAATAAAGTTTTTGGTTGCACCACTTTTCCATCGTACGCCAAAGCATTGAGCGCTTCTGCAAGTTCAGCAGCCGTCTGGAAACGCTCATCCGGTTCTTTTGCCATTGCGTGATAAATGAAGTTGCTCGCGGCAACAGGCAGATCGGCATTATCTTTCAAAATATCAGGAGTGGGATCAGTGATATGTTTGATCGCCATGCTCATCGGCGTATCGCCCTCAAAGGGGCGTGCGCCGGTTAGCATCCGATAAACAATTGCACCTAGGGCATACACATCGCTGCGCCCATCAACTTTTCGCCCCTGTGCCTGTTCGGGGCTCATATAAGCGGGCGTGCCGATGATCGCGCTACCAGTCACATTGGTTTGTGAATCACTCATTTTGGCGATGCCAAAGTCAGAGAGATAAGGTTGTTTGCCTCGATCAAAAAGGATATTTGCAGGTTTCAGATCACGATGAATGATGCCGCGACGATGGGCTTCATCGAGCGCTGGCGCAATGGCGTTGATGATCCGTGCAACTTCTTTCATGTCTGGTTCGCCTTCTGCAAGCAGATCGGCGAGAGAGCCGCCATCCATATAACGCATAACGAAGTAGGGCACCCCATCGGTTTCACCAACATCATATACCGGCACAATGGCAGGATGCTCCAACGTGGCGATGATCTTCGCTTCACGATGGAAACGTACGCTAAATTGTGGGTCGTGCAAAAATTCAGCAGGTAAAACTTTAACCGCAACTTCACGCTCGAAGCGAGCATCGTAACCAAGATAAACGGTTGCCATGCCGCCACGTCCCAGCTCAGATTTAATTTCGTAGCGGTCGACTTTTCTTGGTCCTTTGGAGCTTTTTATGGTTTCATCCACGATGTTTTTCCTGACAAGATCAATATTTTTTCTTTAATGAAACAATTTTATCATCTTTCGGAAACTTGGCGTGCAAGTTCAGGAATGCTATAATCCAAGCCGCAGGCCCTGGTAGCTCAATAGGATAGAGCAATCGCCTCCTAAGCGATAGGTTATGGGTTCAACTCCCATCTAGGGCATCTTTCTAACTAAAGAAATACTAGACCTCTTGCATAAGTCAATTTAGCTCAAAATTGTAGAGCGAAGCGATC
>JABGQU010000142.1 GCA_018648605.1 Anaerolineae bacterium
ATTAAAAGGCCTCCCCTCCTTTTTGCTTACCCCTATTTATTGAGAAGATACAATTATTTGTGTCTTACGCTTGGGGCGGTGAGAGTGAAGCGATCGTGGATGAAATTTGTGCTGCGTTTGAACAAGCAGGTTATGCGATCATTCGTGATAAAAGCGAATTGACTTATCGTGACAGTATCAAAGATTTTATGGATCGCATTGGTCGAGGAAGCTATATCATTGTAATTATCAGCGACAAATACATGAAATCAGAATACTGCATGTATGAAGCTTATCGCATGTTTCAATCTCCCGAGTTCAGAGAGCGAGTTTTTCCGATCGTGTTGCCAGATGCCAAGATATTTGGTTGGGATGGGCAAACTGCCTATGTCCAACACTGGATGGATGAGGTCAATGAGATGGAGGCCGAAATAAAACTCATGGCCAGCGATGAACCCACCATGTTGGGTCCGCTCATCGATAGACTCAAAGATTATGAATTGACATCGCGTTTTGTGAACGACTTCATGCACCATGTCGCGGATATGAACGTCTTGACTCCAGAACTCCATGTTGCGAGCGGTTACAGAACTCTCATTGAGGAAGTTGAAGGCAAACCTAAACCTGATTCACCTTCAAACACCCCGACGCCAGAGCGGGTTGCAGCAGTCACGCCAAGGCCCGAAATTATCGATACATTGGTCGTGAAAATAACAAACCCGTTCGAGATGGAGCTCATCCAAATTCCCGAAGGTGAATTCTTGATGGGGAGTAAAGAGACTGAAGAGGGTTGGTCGAAAAGGGAAGAGCTGCCGCAGCATCACGTGTATTTACCCGAGTTTTATATCGCCAAATATCCGGTGACGAGATCCCAATATGGTGTTTTTCTGGAGCAGGGTGAAGGCAAAAAACCCGATAATTGGGATCCCGATCTGAATCCTGACCACCCAATGGTAGAAGTGAGCTGGAATGATGCGATCGCTTTTTGTGAGTGGCTTTCAGATCTGACTGGCCAACTCTATCAACTGCCTTCTGAAGCCGAGTGGGAGAATGCTGCCCGGGGTCCATGGGACGACCGAATTTTCCCATGGGGAAGTGAATTTGATCAAGATAAGATGAATTCCGAAGATAGCGGCGTTGGTGAAACCATTCCGGTCGGCACATTTTCGCCACAAGGGGATTCTCCTTATGGGGTTGCGGATATGAGCGGAAATGTATGGGAATGGACTCGTTCGTTGTGGGGGAGAGAATTTGATGAGCCGAAATTCAAATATCCTTATAACCCCAAGGATGGACGTGAGGACTTGAGTAACACAGGTTTTCGTGTGCTACGAGGCGGCTCTTTCAGTTCGATGCATGACCTTGCCCGAGTGTCATACCGAAATTGGAGTTTCCCCTACAAAAAAGATGACAGGATAGGGTTCCGAGTAGTTACCTTTTCTAAACCACAATAACCTTGCCACCAAAAGCAAACCAGAAGACATGCCCACAGAAATGTCGGCATGTTTTGAGTTATAAGTGTGATCTCGAACTGCGCTAAGCTAATTGTAGCGTACTGAACCAGAGCTACTTTGTTGTCATTTTCAGCTTCATCGAGAAGATCATCGTAGGGAAGAAATGAAAAAGTCCTGACTGATTTTAAAATCAGTCAGGGCTTAGTGTTTATGAAAAAAGATGTTTTTTAATCGGTAGCAGCTTCCTCGTCCACGAGCGGGGCGGAGCCTTCCGTCTCATCCACTTTGGGTTTTACTATCCCGTTACCATTTTTCTTCTCCGGTCGCAGGATGTGGAAGGGGATATCGATGATGATGATGTCGAGATATTGGCGCAAGCGGTTGCGCAGCATCATGGAGGTCTTGTTGTGCAGGATGCTCGTGACAACATCGGTAATGACAACTTCGGGGATCATGACCGTGATCGAATGATCGGGGAATTCGACATTATTAACTTCTTCAATATACTCGATCAACGGCGGCAAGAAATCGCGGAAGTCGTATTCAATCTCAACCAGTTTCGCTTTACCAACAAGGGATGGGAAACGATTCCAACGCCTCGTGAAGCGCTCTTTGTCCTCTGTGCTGGTTGAGATATACACTGCACGAATATCATCGGAAAGAAGATTTGCATATTGCAAAGCGCGCAAGGTACCACGATGGACATCGCCAATCGGGAGGATCACTACATCAGCCACGCCGCTGATCCCTCTTGCGCCAAGGGTACGCGTGCTCAGTGACTCTGCCACATTATCATAATGTTGATTGATGCTATAGAACATTGCTATGATGATCGGGATAACCAGAACGATGATCCAGGCGCCTTCGGCAAATTTGGTAACCACCAAAACAAGAAAAACGATGAATGTAGTTAGCGCACCAAGTGCGTTGACCGCACGTTTCCACTGCCAACCGTTTTCATGATGCAACTCAGTTTCCTGCGTTTCTATACTTTCACCAGGTTTTAGCTTGGAGACTTTGGTCATCAATTTGACCATGCCAGCCTGCGAGAGTGTAAAGCTGATCATAACGCCGATAGCATAGAGGGGCAGCATGGCAAACTCATCGGCTTGGAAGATGATAACCACAATGGATGAGATAACCGCCAGCGTAACAATGCCGCCGTTGAAAACCAGGCGTTCGCCCTGATTGCGCATCCAGCGCGGCATGAATTTATCGCGAGAAAGGAAATAGCTCAAACGCGGAAAATCCTGATAGCCGGTATTGGCTGCCAAAACAAGAATGAGCATGGTAAAGGTCTGCACCCAGTAATAAAGGAAGCCGCCACCTGTAATTGTACGCGTCAGTTGTGAAAGCAAACTATCATGTTCGGTAGGGATCAAATTCAAATGTGTAGCCAAATAGCTAATCCCCACAAAAAGCGACATAGCGATGATGCCCATCGCAACCATCGTCTGTGCAGCGTTCTTTGCCTCAGGCGGTTTGAAAGCTTGCACGCCATCGCTGATGGCTTCGATACCGGTTAACGCTGTACAACCGGCTGCGAAGGCACGCAACAAGATCCAGATCATACCGATCTGGGTCAGATCATCTGTGAGCAACGTCATGTCTATCGTTTGTGGAACAAGCGGCGCTGCACCAAAGAGTTCAAAGCTGCGCGCCAAACCGATCAGGATCACCAGCAAAACGCCACCCACAAAAGCATAGGTCGGGAGGGCGAAGACCGTGCCACTTTCGCGCACGCCGCGCAAATTCATCCACGTTAGGATACCGATAATCACCAAGGCAAGCCAAACACGATAATCGTATATCTCAGGGAAGGCGGAGACGATCGCGCGGATGCCTGCCGAAACCGAAACCGAAACCGTTAACGAATAATCAGTCAGTAACGCCGCAGCCGCGATCAGTGAAGGCAAGGTGCCAAGATTATCTTTGGCAACAATATAAGAGCCGCCGCCTTTGGGATAATGCAAGATGGTTTGAATATAACTAAAAACCACGATCAAAACCAATGCCGCAATAGCCATCACGATCGGCATCGTCATCGTAAGCGCACCACTGCCCATCACGATCAAAATGCTCATCACTGCTTCAGTAGCATAGGCATTACTACTGATCGGGTCAGATGCAAAAACCGCCAACCCGCGTACTTTATCCAACCGCTCATGGAGTGCCGTGCTGGTCGGGAAAGGCTCCCCAAACAAAAGACGTTTAAACTTAGAAGTATTCATAATTTTCCTCAAAAAAAGACGCCCAACCAAGGGACGCCTATGAACTGAACGTAGGGATTATACATGGTTTTTAGTTCACAAAGATTAAAACCCAAAGGACTTCAAGAAGGTTTCGCTTCCCCCAAAAGTCAGGCTATTCTGCACTTTCTTCAAATCTGGATGGGAATTTCTCCAGCTCATCCAGCAAGCCCAAAAACTCTACTTTCGTTTCGCGCGTTAACAACTCACGTCGAAAACGACGCGTCGTCTGATACGCAGAAATATAGTGCACAACATGCTTGCGGAAGAGATTGATGCCAAGCTGCTCCCCATAAAAGAGTAGATTCCGTTCGAGATGTTCTACCATCATCAAGCGGACCTGATCGAGCGTGACCTCGGCGCGATCCTTGCCCGAAAACACCCACGGGTTCCCCATCGCCGCCCTGCCAATCATGACCCCGTCACAGCCGGTATACGCCCTCATCTTCGCGACATCAGCAACGGTTTTTACGTCCCCATTCCCGATGACGGGGATATTAACGGTCTGCTTTACTTCACCAATCACATCCCAATTAACGGGACGCTCACGCCCACCTTCGCGCGTCCGCCCGTGGATGGCGATCAACGAGCCACCGTTCTCCTCAACAATACGTGAGATCAGTTTGTAATTTTGGCAATCATCCCAGCCCATACGAATTTTCGCAGTGATCGGGACATCTAAAACTTGTGATAGCTTCTTGAAAAGACGCGCCACCTTAAGCGGCGTGCGCATCATCCCCACACCTGCGCCACTATTCGCAACCGACTTGGTCGGGCAGCCCATATTGATGTCTATGAAATCAGGTTTTAATTCCTGAATTTTTATGGCAGCCTTAACCATATAATCCACGTCGTTGCTATAGATCTGAAAGGCAACCGGGCGCTCACTTTCACGGTAGATCAATTTCTCGGAAACCCGCCGCATATTGTGGATAAGCCCCTCGGCGCGCGCGAACTCGGTATAGCTGATCGACGATCCCAACTCGCGGCAAAGCGAGCGGAAAGGTTCATCCGAGAAGCCCATCATCGGGGCGAGGATCGCATCGCCGTATATGGGGATTTTGTCAACGTAAAAGGTGGGGGATTTTGTGCTTCTATTCATAATAATAAGGATTTGTCATCGCGAGGAGGGCGATAGCCCGACGTGGCGATCTCCCTGCCAAAAAGGGAGATCGCGTCGCAATGACCATACTTCTTTTATTTATACCCTTTCGGGTGCGCTTCGTGCCATTCCCACGCAGTTTTCAAAATATTCTCGATACTCGAATGCTCGGCCTTCCAACCCAGTTTACGCTGAATTTTATCGGAGGAAGCAACCAAACGCGCCGAATCGCCGGGGCGGCGGGGTGTTTCTTCAGCGGGAATGGCGTGCCCCGTCACAGCGCGGGCGGCTTCGATTACTTCCTTGACGGAAAAGCCGGTGCCAGTGCCAATGTTGTAGACGAGTTTATCTTTTTCGGCGAGGGCATCCAAAGCTAAAAGATGCGCAGAAACCAGATCGGCGATGTGGATGTAATCGCGGATGCAGCTACCGTCTGGCGTCGGATAATCCGTGCCGAAGACCTTGATATTTTCACGTTGTCCCAGAGCCACCTGCAAAACCAGCGGAATCAGATGCGATTCAGGTTGATGCGCTTCACCACGTCCGGGCACTGCGCCAGATGCGTTGAAGTAGCGCAGTGCAGCAAAATGCAGACCATGAATGGATCGATACCATTCCAAAATGCGCTCGACGGCCAGCTTGGTGTAGCCGTAGGTGTTGGTCGGCCCAAGCGGAGATTCTTCGCTGAGCGGCTCATCGCTGGATTGATAGACCGCCGCCGTCGACGATAATACAAAGCGTTTCACGCCCGCTTGCACAGCGGCTTCGATCAGCGCGGCCGAATTAACGAGATTGTTTTGGATGAATTTACCAGGGTCTTTCATGCTCTCGCCCGCTTCGATAAAGGCGGCAAAGTGCATCACGGCGTCGAATTGTTTGCTGGCAAGCGCTGCTTCAAGCGCGGCTTTGTCTGCCAGATCGGCATGAACAAAGTCCGCGCCTGCGGGCACAGCTTCACGATATCCCGTCACGAGCGAGTCGTAAACGGTCACATTATGCCCTGCTTTGAGCAAAGCCTCTGCGGTCGCCGAGCCGATATAGCCCGCACCGCCTGTGAGAAAAATATTCATAATAAAATCCTTTTTAAAAACCGCCAAGTCGCCGAGAAAAACATGATTCCGCGAGGAGCATGCACTTGCGAGGACGCGGTCTCGTCTAACCTGAGATTGCTTACCCTAAAGGGCACTCGTCGTCGGAAAAGCACCCTCCTCGCAAATTCAGACACTTTTGGTACACGGAAAAACGCAGACTGCACGGATAAAAGCCTTTTGTTTTTTCTTTTTCCGCGTTCTCCGTGAAATCCGTGTACAAATTTTTAAAGTATCGGTTTCATCTCATGCCAATCCGTTACGCCCTGATAGGCTCGCCCGATGGCAAAGAGCTTTTCTTCGCTAAACCGCGCCCCCATCAACTGCATCCCGATCGGCATCTGGTCGCCGTCAAAACCGACGGGCAGCGCCAAGCCGGGCACGCCCGCCAAATTTGCGGGGAGCGTGAAAATATCTTCCAAATACATCGACAAGGGATCATCACCATGCGAGCCGATCTCGAAGGCCGTTGTTGGCGCAATCGGCGCAGCAATCGCATCCACCACGCCGAACGCCTCTTCAAAATCACGCCTAATCAGCGTGCGCACCTTCTGCGCCTTGCCGTAGTAGGCATCGTAATAGCCCGCCGAAAGCGCATAGGTCCCCAGCATGATGCGCCGCTCGACCTCCGCCCCAAAGCGTTTGCCGCGCGTCTGACGGTACACGTCCTGCAGGCTGGCGTCGCTCTCACGCGGCGTGTAGCGGATGCCATCGTAACGCGCCAAATTTGCCGAGGCTTCAGCGGGCGCCAAAATATAGTAGACGGGAAGCGCATATTCGGTATGCGGGAGATTAATCGGGATGATCTGCGCCCCAAGCTTTTCCAACATCCCGATCGCTTCACGGACACGCCCCTCGACTTCAGCTTGCATCCCTTTAACGAAATATTCGGCAGGGACACCGATTTTTGTACCGTTTAATGTAGGGGCGACCGGCCGGTCGCCCCTACCCGCAGGTGGGTCAACCGTCGTAGCATCCAGCGGGTCTTTGCCAATCATTTGCTCAAAAATTGGCACAATGTCATCCACCGAGCGACCGAGTACCCCAACCGAATCGAGCGACGAGCCATACGCCGCCAAGCCATAACGGGATACGCGTCCGTAGGTCGGCTTGATGCCGCTGACGCCGCAAAACGACGCAGGCTGACGGATCGATCCGCCCGTATCCGTGCCCAATGCAGCAGGAACCAAGCCCGCAGCGACAGCCGCCGCGCTCCCGCCTGATGAGCCGCCAGGCACACGTTTGAGATTCCAGGGGTTGTGAGTCACGCCATAAGCGGAGTTCTCGGTTGAAGAGCCCATCGCAAATTCGTCGGTGTTGGTCTTGCCGATTACGATTGCACCTGCGTCGATCAATTTCTGGACGGCGGTGGCGGTAAAGGGCGGCATGAAGCCTTCTAGAATTTTCGAGCCGCAGGTGGCGGGCATCCCTTCGACCATCAGGACATCTTTGACGGCGATGGGTAACCCGGCCAAGGGCTTGGATGAATTATCCACGCTGCCAGCACGTTCGGGTGCGGATCTGTCTACATGCAGAAAGCTGTGCAGGGATGAATCCAATGCTTCTTCACGCGCTAAACAAGCCTCGGTCGCGGCGCGGCTCGTGATCTTTCCATCCTTTAAATCGTTGAGTAGTTTCATTTTTTCTTCTCCCCAAATACGGCGGGAACTTTGAATTGTCCGGCTTCGGCGGAAGGCGCGTTTTGGAGCAATTTCTCGGTCGGCAGGGAGGGGCGGGTTTCATCCGCACGCAGCGGGCTGGCGCCCTCGACGGCGTTTGCCATCGGGGAGATGTCGGCGGTATCCAGCTCGTTCAGCTTGGCGATGTGGTCGAGGATGTCGGAGAGCTGCTCGCGGTAGAGGGCAAGCTGCTCGTCGCTGAGTTCAAGATGGGCGAGTTTGGCAATATGTTTGACTTCTTCGGGTGTGAGTGACATGCGGGGGATTATACCGTTTTTTGAACCGCCAAGACGCAGAGAGCGCAAAGAAAAAAATATCAGTCAAATGACTTTAATGAGAGTTATGACCACATTCCCAAATTTCATAACGGCGAAGATACCCGCAAAACCAAATAACCTCATCTGTGCTTTTGCGTTCAAGCTCAAATATGAGCATATAAGTGCTTAGATTCAACTTGTAAGTGCACCACTTCACAGTGTCGAAAAAGAGGCAAGC
>JABGQU010000143.1 GCA_018648605.1 Anaerolineae bacterium
AATCCATTTCAGCACGCACAGCGGGCTTTAGCGCCATTGATGCTTTTGAAAATCTAACCCCCGCCAGCCAATTGCTTAAGATCATGCTAATGTTTATCGGGACAGCACCTGCATCCATGGGGGGTGGGATCACGACCGGGACATTCACCGTATTGATCCTGGCGCTATGGGCATACGCGCGTGGGCGGAAGAGCCCGCATGTCTTTGGCCGCAGTATCGGCACTTTTACAGTGCGCCGCGCTTCAGCAGTCCTCACGATCTCAATACTGGTCATTATGGGCGCAACCTGGCTACTGTTAATCACACATCCTCATGCTGCATTAGATAAAGTCATCTTCGAAGTTGTATCTGCTTTTGCTACATGCGGGCTTTCCTTGGAATACACCAGTAATTTCGATCTGCTAGGTCAAATAATTATTGCACTTGTCATGTTCTGGGGAAGGCTGGGCGCACTTACCATTGTATTGGCGCTTGGACAATTGGTGCCGAATAGCAACCTACAATACCCGGGAGAGAAAATACTGATATAAAATTTAGGGTGTGGTAAAACAATAAGTGATACTGACTTTGCGAGGCAGTTCTATCGCCGAAGCAATCTTGTTTTTTTAGATGATGAGACTGCTTCGTCAGGCTAAAGCCTTCCTCGCAGAATCATCACATCACTTCGATTTACCCATTACCAAATTTAGTTCACTTTGGGAAAAATATGACCAATCAAGATAACGGCCCCCAGGGGTTGCTCGGCAGCATGGTTTTTGGCGGCATTTTCGTTCTCATGGGCGGCTTTATCGTTCTCGTCTCTGCCGATATTATTCATGCCGACCCAAGTTCATTCAACGCTCCGCGCTGGGTCGTTGGCGCAGCTGGCGGCACCTTTATGCTCGCAGGCATGATGGTCGCCATGCAGGGAGCCTTCGGTCCCGGCGGGCAAGAGACCCTGCTCTATCTCTGGCTCCAATTCTTTTTTGGGTTGGCACTGATGATCCTTTTTTCATCTGTCTTTTTGTGGGTAGGTTTTGGCCCCGGCGAGCGCGAATTTACAACCAGTACGACGATTGGCCCCGTCACCACCAGCGGCGCAGGAGGCGATACGACAGGGCGTTGGATATTTGGCGGCAGCGGTGTTTTTATGGCGCTAATAACCTTTGTGATGGCATATTCGAACTGGAAAAAGATCCGCGATTTTGATGGATGATCTGCGGCTGCACACCCCGCGCCTGAGCTTAATGCCGCTCTCCAAAGAAGAACTCAAGTGGACGCTTGCTTCACCGAAAACCCTCGAGAAGAATCTCGGCATCCGTTTCGATACCAGCCTCATCGACGAAAACGTCATCCGCGCCATTGGCATGAAGCTACCCAAGATGGCAAAACTCCCCCCTGAGAAACATATTTGGCAAACCTACTGGCTGACTATTTTGCGTGAAGAGAATATCGGCATCGGGTTGGCTGGATTCAAATCCTCGCCCAATGAAGCCGGTATAAGCGAGATCGGCTACGGCATCGCGCCCGCTTACCAAAATCAAGGCTATATGAGCGAAGCCTTGCGTGCCCTCGTCGATTGGGCATTCACGCAGCCCGATTGTCTCGGCGTCACCGCAACGACGGTCATCAACCCCGCATCCAATCGTATACTCGAAAAGCTCGGCGCAGCGCTTCTCTCCCAAGATATGCAAGAAAAATCATGGCTCATCAAAAAGACATCCTGACGTATAATACGAAACGCACTTAACTCTCAGGAGAAGTAAATGCTCATCATTCTCAGCGATCTTCATCTCGGCGATGACACATGTGGACAAACCATTTCGTCAGATGCTTTTCATGTTTTTACAGAACGGCTCAACGAAATGGCAATGCGCGCTTCATGGCGTGAAGATGGCAGCTACATCCCCATCGAAGAAATTAATATTTTGCTTCTGGGCGATATCCTCGATCCGCTGCATTCCGACCTTTGGCTGGATACCGAACCAGGCGACCCCGCATACGTCCGCCCCTGGACAGACCGCAATGCCTCATATTATGCTAAAAAGCTGCGCCAAATTACGCAAGCGATCCTAAAAAGAAATACCGACTCCTTGTCAGCTTTCAAAAATATCAAAGTAGAGATCCCGCGTGCTTTGGGTTCGGAACTCAACTGGCGGGATGATGAATCCCTGCTCGAGATTCCCGTGCGGATCACCTACATGATCGGCAACCACGATTGGTATTACGGCATCCCCGGAACGCCCTTCGACGAGATACGGGCTGAGGTCGTGGAGGCTTTTGGTTTATCCCAAGACAGCACCCCCTTTCCCTACGCCCCCGAAGATGATGCCGCGCTCGAAAAAATGCTCGCCGAGTATCAAGTCTACGCCATTCACGGCGACCGCTACGACAGCTTCAACTTTGACCAAAGCGAAACGACGCGCATCCACTCGGCTTTGGGCGATGTCTTCACAATGGAGATGCTCAACCGCTTCCCGATGGAAGTTCAGCGTCAATTGCCCGATATTTCCCCGGAGATCATTGAAAAATTCAGCGAACTAAGCCATGTGCGGCCTGCATTGGCAACTACCCTCTGGGTTAGCAGCCAGATCAAACATAATAATCTGCCCAATAAATTGCAAAATAAGATCAAGGCGATCTGGGAGAAAATGGGTGAAGAGTTTCTCTCCCTCGAAGTCGTGCGAGAAGCCGATAAACGCCTTGAATTTGATAGCGTTGACAAGCTCCAACTTGCGCTGAGCATCTCAAAGCGCACGTCTTTCCAAACCATTAATGATATTGTTGTCTGGGTGCAAGAGAAAATTTGGGGAGGGCATATCTCTTATGCAGAGAAAGCGCTTGAAGAACCTGCCTTCAAAAAGAAAAAGGCAAATTACATCGTCTATGGGCATACCCATCACCATGAAATTGTGCCCCTCGATACAGACGAAAGCCGCAAGAAAACCGGCGACCAGATCTATTTCAACTCAGGCACCTGGCACACCTATTTCGATCTGGCGATCCACAAGCCTTACGAGCAGAAGTTCGTCCCCTATCAGGTGACTACATATTTGTTTTTTTACAAAGATGGCGAGCGTCGCGGACGGCGTTTTGAGACGATCACGGGGACTTTTTCCTAAAAAAAAGAGACCGAGTTTTTTGAAAATACTCGGTCTCTTTTTTCCTACAATGTTGATCTGCATCTTTTTCATTGGTTTTCTCCTTCTGTAAGTTGAAGGTCTTTTTGTCTACCTGCACATATTGGCAGAAATTTTCTTGACCTTATCTTTTGATAAGGGTAATGATGTTAATCATTTACGAGTCCATGCAAAATTTTAATGTCTATATGGGAATAGTAACTTCCCTGATCGGGTCCCCAATCAAAGAATAACCCTGCTTGTTTTTGTTTTAAATCTTCCGCTTGTGATTCAGAAACCACTAAAGAAAATTTAGATAATTGGACTGGCTTTGTAATGTTGACCAATTTAGCAAAAACGCTCAGAGTATAATCTCCTGCAAGAAATTTGAAATCCGAACCGTCTGGGGGCAATAAAAAATGATGATTTAGTGTTACACCTTCATAGGAGACGAATAATCCACTTCCCCTATTTAGATCATTTTTTTCTCCATGTACCCAAATACTGAAATTTTGTTTCGTCTCTCCACGTTCTAGAGTAACATGCATGCTTTCTAAAACTTGACCTTTTCTTGCGCTGCTATATAGCAGTGTACGTAAATAAACTTTGGCTCTATTGCTTTCATTAGTAAAGCTACTTTCTTTGCCAAAGAAAATGGTAGTTGGTTGTGTCATGAGGAGTTTGCCGCGTTTAAACCAAGTAAGCCACGCAGTTACTAACGATACAGATAATGCAAGCAAAGATATTCCCATACTTATATCCATATAACTTTCCTTATGCTAAGATTGTTGTTTCAGAACCGCCGTTATTAGAGAAAAAATTACGACCGACACTCGTCGCAGGGGCAGAGCTCGCGCAAGAAATTCCATTTGAAGATGCCATAATCGTGCCCGTCCTCCCAGAGGATGGTGATGCCATAGGAGCCGGTCGCAACGACGTCTTTCAGGCTGGTTTCGCGTGTGTCGATAATGGGGAGTTGGAAAATGCCGGGGTCGGGCGGACCGCCCATATTGTCGTGACCGCCGCGACATTCGGCGCAGGGGCAGGCAGCCCGCAGCAACGAGAATGCGTATACGCTAACGTGACCATCATTCCAGGTGAGGGTGAGTTCTTTTTTTGAACGACTTGCGTCGATAGAAGTTGGTTTGGGGTTCATGGAATTTCCTTTTGGTAGGGGCGACCGGCCGGTCGCCCTTTTTAGGTAGTGCATCAATTGAAGTGGTGTGAGCATGTTTTTGCGACGAAGCAGTCCCACGCAGAGCAGGAGGTTGCTTCACCCCAAAAAGCATCGGGTTCGCAAAATCATAATCACTTAGCACCGCCACTATTTTATTTAGGACTTACGCAAAACACCTTATTTCTAGAAGCAATGCTCTGCGTTGCGGCTTGTCTACAGTGTCCCAACGCGGAGCATTGGGAAAAGGACTGTGAAAATGCGTAAGTCCAATTATTGTGAGGGTATTGATTCTAAAAATGCTTCGGCTGCCCAGCCTGCGCGGGTATCATCGTAAGGAGCGGAGAGAAACCACCAGGTGTAGCCATCGGCTTTTTGGGGGCCATCTATGATCTGGAAGACTTCCGAGTCGAAGCCGAGGAAGAGTGGTTCACCGCTCAAACCCGCGCTTGAACGCAGGCGCAGGCCTTCGCCGTCGGTGCCGCTGATCTGAACGTAGCCGTTTAGCGCGATCTCGCCGGGGAGCGGAGTGGCTGTCCCTATAGCGGGATCATGCGTGGGCGTGGCAGCGATGCGCGGCGTTGATGTAGGGCCGGGAATCAGGGTGAGTTCGGCAACCTGAAAATCAGGCGAATCCGCTTTGGGGGGCGAAAAGCCGTATCCAATTAACAGACTAAAAAAGAGCAGAAAGGCTGCAACACCCAGCGCACCTAAAACAACCCAGCGATTGATGAGATTCTTCATTAGCCGATCGGTTCCTGCGAAAGTGCGTCGAGGGCGTTGCTGGGCATGAGCACGCGCAAGGCGCGTTTGCGAACGCTGATCTCGGCGATTTTGGTATCAAAGCGCGGCTCGCCATCGGTTTGGACGGCGAAGGGGGTTTCGGCTTCGAGGCGTAATTCTCTAAAGGGGATGCGGCGCGTGTAAGCTGAATCGATATGCCGCCCGCCCCACATTTCAATGACCGGACGCAGCGCGTCGGCCATATTATTACCGGTGAAAAGCCACAGGTCGAAAAGCCCATCGTCGAGCATGGCATCGGGCGAGAGATTGGTCATGCCGCCCATATAATGACGGATATTGTTGATAACGGCGAGGATATAGTGCCCCTCGATCTCTTCTCCATCTGCCCAAATTTTGAGCGAGATGCCGCGCCAGCGTGCGGCGGTTAACAGGATGGATGTGGCGTACTCGGGCATGGTGAAGAATTTTTCGAGCCTGAAGCGTGGCTCCACTTTTTGGACGGAAAGCGCATCCAGCCCTAAACCTGCCCACATTAAAAAGGGCTGCTGGTTGCATATCCCAATATCTACCGCGTAGATGGGGGCATTTGCGAGTTTTTTTGCGTTTTCTTCTAGGGCATTATTGGCAAGCAGAGAGTAGGGTTGCATCCCTAATTCTTTTCCCCATACATTGGCTGTGCCTGCGGGCAGAATGCCAAGCGCTGTTTCTGTGCCGACCAAGCCGCTGGCAATTTGACCGATCGTGCCATCCCCGCCAACGGCGAAAACGGCGTTAATGCCCTTCTCGGCGGCTCTTTTGGCAAGATAGGTGCCATCCTCGCCTGAGCGCGTGGATGCGGAACTGACCTCCCAGCCAGCATCGCGGAGGGCATGTTCTGCTGAGGGGATCGCGGGGGCAACAGGAAAACGTCCCGCCGCAGGATTGTAGATGATTTGAGCTGTGCGCATGGAATTATTTTCTGATCAGATGATCTCTGACTGATCTACTCTGCTGTTTTGGGTGTTGGCGTATCAGAGGGAGTAGGGGTGATCGTAGGGGTATAGGATGGCGTAGGGGTCAACGTCATTGTGGGGGTTGAGGTTGGCCCCACTGTATTGGTGGGCGTGGGGGTATATAGTCCGCCGAGATGCTGACGCGCTTCTGCACGCAAGTAGCCAATTTCTGCGCTGAAAGGCATTTCGATAAGGTTTTCCCAGTCTGCGATAGCAGCAGAAATATCTTCGCGGCCTTCATGACAAGTGGCGCGCCAATAATAGATGAGGGCTTCTTCGTATTCCGTTTCAGCGAGGGGGCGTGTGCGCTCAACCTGAAGATAGCAATCGCCGTAATGCTCAACGAGGATATGCGCCTGCGCAAGGCTTATGCTCGCGTTGAACGAGTCTTTTAGATAGCGCAAGGTTTGTTCCAGATCGTTGATGGCATTTTCGCCATCTTCGAGTGCGAGGTAGGAAAGTCCACGATAATAATAGGCTTTGCCAGCGTGTCGATCCAAATCAAGGACGGTATCCAGTATTTCGATGGCTTTATCATATTCTTCTGCTTCGTAGTAAGCACCGCCTAAAACGCTGAGGGCTTCAGTATCTTCTTCTTCGTAGATGGTGTAAAGCTCCAGAACTTCGACCGCCTTGGAGAGTTGGTCGTTGGCTTCGTAAAGCTGTCCGAGCAAGAGGTAGGTTTCGAGGTTTGTGCGGTCTATTTCAAGGGCTTTTTCTGCCGCGCTGAGGGCATCTTCGAGCATCTCTTGAGCCAGATAGGTTCTGGCATAGGTTAAGAAGACTTGTGCTGAATTGGGAGCCAGTTGTTCGGCAATTTCCAGGTCTTCGAGCGCGTTCTCGTATTCGCCATCTTCGTACCAGTAGATCGCGCGCTCAAGATAGGATTCTGCGAAATAGGGATCATTTTCAATGGCTTTATCCAGATCGGGGAGGCGTCTGGCGTTGGCGTTGATATAGCGCAGAACACGTGCGCGTCCCAAATAGGCGGGGCCGAAGTTCTTATCTATATCGAGGGCGGCTTCGTAGGCATTAAAGGCTTTGGTATTTTCGCCCATGAAGCGATAGGCTTCGCCAATATAATAATGGGGATCGGCACTTTCTGGCTCAAGGATGGCGATCTGTTCCATTGAGGTAATGAGGGCTTCCCAGTCTTCATCTTCATAAGCGCTTCTAACAGCGTGCCCATAATCACTGGCCTGAACGGAACGCGGCGTTTGCACATAGAGCGGTGTGGGGGTATAAGTCGCATCCAGCAATGCCCAGAGAGGGGTTGGTCCGATAAAGACGGGCGTGGCTTCAGGTTTGGCGTTGAGGGCGGTGGGCGTTAACGTGTAAGTGGGGGAAGGGCCTGGGGTGATGGTCGGGCGGGCTACTTTTACATTGCGTGTGACCAGCCCAAAGATGGCGAAGCCGATGATCCCGACGATGCCGATCACGATTCCACCCAAACGGACGATGGGGTTGCCGACAAAGCCTTTTATCCCGGTCGCTTTCTCTTCTTCCTCCTCGATCAGTTCGTCTTCCCATAAACGGGGACGATCCATCGGGAAGGGTTGGACACCCTCTTCCAATTGCATTGCGCCGAGTAAAACAAGCCCGCGTTTGGCAGCGGCATTCTCAGGGTCGGCACGCAGGGCAGTTTGAAGCGCGTAAAGACGTTCTTTTTGTGTCTCTACTGCTGCGCTCATCCAGACCCAATAGGTGGCGTTATGTTGGTCGGCTCGGATCAGACGCGTGAGTAAATCTTTCGCCTGTGCTTTCTTCCCCTGACGAATTGCTTCAATTGCTTCGGTGAGCATGGTGTCTTCAGCCATGAAATGAGTTTAGCACAGGCTGGGAGTAGGAGCAAGATGATTGCTGGCATAGTGATTTCGTAAAGATGAAGTGATAATTTGATCCTTAGATTCAACTTGTAAGTGCACCACTTCACAGTGTCGAAAAAGAGGCAAG
>JABGQU010000144.1 GCA_018648605.1 Anaerolineae bacterium
TTACATCTTCGTATCTCATGCAACTATTATGGCATACTTATGCAAGAGGTCTAATAGATAACATAACGCCCCTGATAAGAAATCGTCAGGGGCGTTATTTCTTTTAAAATATGGCGATATCATGGTACAGCGTAGATATTGACCAAGCTCTCAGAGAAAACCAGCTCCAGATAACGCTGGAATTTACCTTCGTTGACGGAATAAGTGCTTCTTTCGAGCGCTCCAACATAAACATAGTCTACATTATATTGCGCAAGGAGTTTTTTTGTCGTCTCCCAATCTGTGGCTGTGTAAATCATTTCAACATCGGCTTGACGTGAACCTATCTCGTTGTAACCGCCGCGCCACTGGGATTCGTGTCCGGGCCAGCCGAGTACTGTGGGCAGCCCACTGTTGGTGGAGATGCGGGCGTAGCCTGTATAGCTGCCGCCCACGGCTTCAAGGATAACGCCATCGGGGGTGTTTTGCAGCCAAGCGATTGCTGCGGCTTCATCGGGAGCATTGCGGGTGATGTGGGCGGCGCCATCCAGAGTCCAGGCTTGGGGTTTGAAGCCGTTTGTTTTGCTGATGACGCCATAGAGGGGATAGACCAAACCCGCGATAATCGCAAAGCCGATCAGGATGATATTGAGCCATCTGTGTGCTTTGGCGAAGAGGATCGCTGCTCCATAGGCAGCTGCGATGCTCCAGAGTATCCATGCCTGATAATAAAACTTGAAAATGGTATTTAAGCGCGTGCCGAACTGGTCGCGCAGGTAAATATATTCAGGGGCAACGACGAGTAGACTGGCGAGGAGGGCGATGAGAAGAACAAACGCAACGCTTTTATCTGTGCTCTCATCTTCATCTTTTTGCCGAGAGAATAAGAAAGCAGAAATGCTTGCAAGCAGCACAAAAAGCGTCAGCGCTCCGCCGATATATTCTCCACGACGTGCGGTTGCAGCAGTGAAGAGTTCTGTGCGTGAGCCAAGCTCTTGCGATTGAAGAAAGCCGTTTACCAAGCCAGGATCTAGCAGGGAGATGACCGCTGCCAGAAACCAGGAGAAAAGCCAGAGAAATAGAGGCAAGCCGAGGGCAAGAGCGAATCCGAGCGCCCAATTGGGTCGATGCTTTTTGCCGCGCCATAAATCCAAAAGCCAGAGAAAGATCGGGATGAGGAGCGTGCCAAACATCACCCAGAGATGTGCCCCGCGTGTGGGGTTGATCAGGTTTGGCAAGATGCCGCCCGCTTGCGAGGAAAACCCAATATAGAATGGCAGGTAGAGCAGGATGGCGCTGATCCCGCTGACTAAGCCGAAAAAGAGAAAATCTTCGAGCCGGTCCCAACGCCATCCGTCGGCGTGGACGCGGGCGAGGGTATAAGCGGATGCGATCAATGCAGCGGCGATCAGGATATCCCAGGTGTTCAGGAAGGCGATGCCACCGAGAAGGAGTGCAACGCTGAAGATGCCCAGCGGCTTCAGATGAAAGCGAAAGCCGAAAATTTCGGTTCTACCGCGCCAGCCGCCCGAAAAAATATACAGCGCAACGGCAATAACAAGGAGCGCAAAAGGCGTTGCCAAAATATGTGGGTGCAGGTCGCCGAGCAGGTATGAGAAAAAAGGGAATTCGTCGATAACCTCGCGGAAATTACCAACCAAATCATAGTCTTGAATGACGCGCGAAGCACGCCACCACCACCAAAAACGTTCGGGGATCTGCCCGACGGTGGCGGGGTCGCGGCTGAGTTCCTTCATATCGAGCCAAATCCAGAAGTTATTGGGTTTGGACGTCCACAAAATGCCATACTGGTGGATCAGTTCGAGAAAGCCTTCAAAATTAGAAACGAGCAGCAGAAAAAGGGGTGCGAGCAGTGAGCGGTATTCAGTATTCAGTTTTCGGTGTTCAGTAGTCGGTGTGAGCAGGTTATATAAAATGCCGTAGCTGCCGACTGCGCCAAGGGCAAAAACCAATGCCAGCATCAAATTGAAAGCAATACTGCCCGCCGTCGTGGTGATCTTGGCGAGCATGGCAGTGATGATATAGCCAAAATGGTAATAAGATATCGCGTAACCTGCAAGCCACGGATCGCGCGGCGGGAAAGTTGGCGAGCGCAAAATGGCGTTAATGAAGGCAAGCTCCATCGGTTTTTCGGTGCCGAGCGCTTCGGGATTTGCGGCACGTACCAATGCCAGAAAGATGAACGCAAGCAGGAAAAGGATTTCCACGTTCAGGATGAGCTTTAAGTTTTCTTTCAGCCACTGGATAATTTCCCCGATACGCTCGCCTGTGGATTTGCTCCCGTTTTTTGACGAGCTAATTGCCCAGAGGCTTAATCCCGCCAGAACTGCCAGCCCAAGCAATATCCCGCCGACGTCATTTTGCGCGATCCCAAGCGAAGCCAGCATCCAAAACGCATACGCCCAGACGAGCAGACCGGCCGTGCGCGCAAAGCTATAGCCGCGATCTGCGAACTTGGGGAAAAGGCGATAAATGAGTGGGAAGCTGAGCCATCCCAGCAGGGTGATGGTGAGATACCAAGCGATGAAATTGAGCATAAAAATCAGTAATCAGTAATCAGTGATTAGTAATCAGGAAACAGCGGACTGAAGTCCTTCCTTAGAATATGAAAGCCCCGTTGGGCTAAAAGTGTCCAGTGCGAAGCATTGTGCTGAGACTGCCGAAGCAGGCTTCCATCAACTGAGCAAGAGATTTATCCCCGCGGGGGAAAAGAGAATTCGCCAGTTTTGTTCGGCTCGAAGGATAATACATCGATGACAGCGTCCAAGTTCAGTGCCCCGTAGATGTGGGGGAACTCACCCTGAAGGGAAGCAGGTGCAGACTCTGGCGCGGGGTGTGCGGGTGGGTCCCATTGCAAGGGAGATGTGAGTTTTTCGGGGTCAATCACGAGGATGACCAAGCCTTTTTGCCCGGCATAAAACGCATTCGCGACGGGCGCAGCTTGCAGCTCTGTTGAGCAGTGGATGAAGCCTTCGCTTTCAAGGCTGGCGGCGACGTAGCCGCCTTTTTCTTGAGCGGCATCCCAATCGCTGCGTGTGGTGATGTGGTAGATCAGAGACATAAAAATCCTTTGTAATTTTCAGTTTCAGGATTGTAATCTATCTTTGAATTTTCTTCTTGATAACTGATGTTACGCAGAAGGTGCCTTCGGCAGACTTTGGGCTGCCCTCACCCTCCGCCTTCTCCCAAAGGGAGAGGGGACTTAATCCCTTCTCCCTTTGGGAGAAGGTTAGGATGAGGGGAAACGATAGTCCGTTTTATTCACTGCGTACCATCAGTTGATAAATAAAAACACCGAGCGTTTTGAAAAATTCGGTGGTCTCTTAACGAAAGTGCGACGCACCTTCAAGGTGCGTCGCACTTATCACTAATAAACTTGTAAAAACTTACGCTTTTTCTACGGTCATTATTTCTTTATTTTTGCGTAAGCGATAATTGCCATTTTTGGCTAAAACCTGATCGACAAATTGCTCAGGAACATCTACAAAGGTTTGCTGGTCTTGAATATGGATCGCGCCAAGTGATTTACCGGGAATATTGGCATGATAAGCAATGGTGCCTACCACATCGCTGGGGCTTACGCCGTCTGAGCGACCTTTATCGAGCACCATGCGTGCCATACCCTGTTCGTGAGATTTGCGCGAAGAAAAGCTGGAGCGGGTGCGTTTGCTGCTGCCGCGTCCCTTGTCGCGAGGTCCGCCAGAAAAGCGGGAGTTTCGCGAACCGCGTGGATCACGACGGGAGTTCCACTCGCGCACTTCGCCAATGGTTTCAACCGGACGTTGATTTTCGCTCTCGCGCACGATACGCATCGAAGCAGCCGCAATTTCAAGTGGATCGTGCCCTGCTTCGACCAGTTGATTGACTAGCTCCAATTCGTTTTTGAAACGCCCACGTCGCAGCCAAACTTCCATACGTTCCACGATCTGTTTTTTGCGCGCGTTCATAATATCGGCTTTGCTGGGCAGCTCGGCTTTGGTCATCTTTTGGCGCGTATAACCTTCGATGCGGTTGAGCATCCGCGTTTCTTTTGGGGTCATCAGGGTGATGGCGATGCCTTCTTTTCCGGCGCGCCCTGTGCGTCCAATGCGGTGCACAAAAACTTCGGGGTCGTCTGGTAGATCATAGTTGAAAACGTGGGAGATGTCATCAATATCGAGACCACGTGCGGCCACGTCCGTTGCGACGAGGACTTTGATGTGATCGTTGCGGAAACGGGACATGACGCGTTCGCGCGCATCCTGAGAGAGGTCTCCGTTTAACATCTCTGCCGAGAAACCGCGCGATGCGAGTTCGTTCGCTAACTCGCCCGTCCCGGCACGGGTGCGGACGAAGATGAGCGCGCGGCTAATATCTTCGGTTTCAAAGAGACGGGTGAGGGCAGCCAGTTTGTCGCGTTGATTGACGACATAATAGCGTTGTTCAACAGCCGCAAGGGTGAGTTGCTTTTTCTTGATGGCAACCGATTGTGGCTCGTGCAGATATTTTTTTGCCAATTGACGGATGCGCACCGGCATGGTTGCAGAGAAGAGCGCAACCTGACGTTTTGTAGCAGTTGCATCGAGCAGGGTTTCGATATCGTCAATGAAGCCCATGCTGAGCATTTCGTCTGCTTCGTCGAGGACGAGGGTGCGGACTTGACTTAGGTCGAGCGATTTTTTGTTCAGGAGGTCGAGCAAACGCCCGGGGGTTCCGACGACCACGTCCACGCCACGTTTGAGGGCGCTGATCTGGCGTCCATACGAGGAACCGCCGTAGATGGAAAGCACGCGTACGCCCGTGTATGCGCCATAGCCTTCCATCGCCTTGGCAACTTGCATAGCAAGTTCGCGCGTGGGCGAAAGAATCAAAGCCTGCGGTTTACGCTGTCCAGAAATTAGATTGTGGAGGATGGGGAGGGAGAAGGCAGCGGTTTTACCTGTGCCGGTTTGAGCTTGCCCGATCACATCGACACCGGTCATCATGATCGGGATCATTTGTGCCTGAATGGGCGTTGGCTCGGTGTATTTGAGTTTTTCGAGTGCCTGCATAATATCTGGACGCAGGCTTAAATCACTAAATTGGGTTGTCATACGAGTTCTCCTTATGGGCAAACGCGTAGGTTTGCCCACTTCAAATGGGTCTTGATAGGTCCTTGATCGCAGCTGCTTTTCAGCGCGCTGCCCCTGTTGCTTTCAACAGTTGACCCATCCCAATGAAGTAAGAGCCACTCTGTTGCAAGAAAAAGTCCCGACTTGGTCGGGCTTTTGGAACAACCAAAACTAGAATAAAAACTCCTCGCGGAGCGGACGGTAGTATATCATAGATTTGTGATTTTTGTTTTGTGAGACGTTCAGCTTCTGAGTGGAGATGAAGCGAAGCGAAAT
Source organism: Anaerolineae bacterium (assembly GCA_018648605.1). GTDB lineage: Bacteria > Chloroflexota > Anaerolineae > Anaerolineales > Villigracilaceae > Desulfolinea. The sequence continues at coordinate 5,367 of JABGQU010000144.1, forward strand.
CGCAGTCGAAGAGCGGTCTTTGTACAACCGTCCTTCGACTACACTGGCTCTCGCTCGTTCCGCTCAGGAACTGCGCTATTCATTTAATGAAGTGTACAATAATGAAAGAAAGGACTCTTCTATGAACCCTACCCTTGAAACCCTGCTCAACCGTAAATCCATGCGTGCCTTCGAAAAACGCGATATTGAAGCCGATGTAAAAACCAAGATCCTTGAAGCAACCCTGCGCGCACCCACGGCAGGAAATATGATGCTCTACTCGATTTTGGACATCACCGACCAAAGTCTCAAAGAGAAATTGGTCAAAACTTGCGACGACCAGCCCTTTATTGCCCGCGCGCCGATGGTCTGGATTTTTCTGGCAGATTATCAACGTTGGTATGATTATTTTGTGCTCTCTGGCGCGGATACGCTCTCTGATGAGCGGATGCGCAAACCCGAAGAAGGCGATCTTTTCCTCGCATGCTCCGACGCGCTTATTGCTGCGCAGAACGCCGTTATCGCTGCGGACTCCTTTGGGCTTGGTTCCTGCTATATTGGCGATATTATGGAGAATTATGAAATCCATAAAGAGCTGTTCAATTTGCCGCCGCACGTTTTTCCCATCGGGATGTTGGTTTTTGGCTACCCCACTCAACAACAAAAAGATCGCCAAATGACGACACGCTTTGATGAGAAATTCATTGTTTTCGAGAACCAATACCAACGCTTGAAAGAAGATGATTTTGCAGAGATGTTTGCCGAGCGCGAAAAGCAACTCCCACAAGGCAAGGCGATGCGCGGAATTACGAATTACGGGCAATATTTTTATAACCGAAAATTAGCATCCGATTTTTCGGTGGAGATGAGCAGCTCTGTGCGGAAAATGGTCAAGGTATGGGTGGATGGCTAAGGCTGTGAAAAAGCCATTTCTTTTGGCAATTCTTACGTATCTCATCTTTTGCGGATTGAGCTTCTTGAGCCAATCTGTTGAGTCTCTCTTTGGCGTGGTGACAATGATCGGAATTGCCTTTCCGCTTGCATGGGGCAAATGGAAAGGCAATTTGGCTTCGATGGGTTTTCGTAAAGAAAATCTCAAACCAGCATTGGGATGGGGCATTCTTGGCGGGATTTTGGCAAGCCTGATTGGAATCGCTGTTTTGCTAGAGCTTTCCATTCCTGATAATTTAGGATTACAGCTTCTCATCGGTGTTCCGCTCTGGGCACTGATCGTCAGCCCCTTTCAGGAATTCTTCTTTCGCGGCTTTATGCAGCCTATCTTTGAGAGTAAATTGGGTAATCTTTGGGGCTTGCTTCTCTCAAATTTAGGATTTACACTCTGGCATTATTGTGCGCCTTTTGATACATCGCCAGTGCCACTTAACTCAGCGGTTGGCTTCTTGGCCACTTTTGCGGCAGGTTTGGTTTACGCATATGTCTTTCAGCGAACACGTAATATCGTTGCCCCATGGTTGGCGCATTTGCTGACAGGGATTGTTTTCGTTTTGGTTGGCGCAATGGATTTTGTGAGTGCTTTTTAAAGGAGTTGAAATGCAGGAAGCATATTGGATCATTCCCCTTTCCATTATTGGATTTCTCACTTTTTGGTCTTTTGTCGTTTGGTTGATCGCTGTTATTGGTGGTTGGTCTCGTTTAGCCAAACATTATCAGGATTTTGATAATTATTATGGCAGAAAGCTGCGTGGCAAAAGCGGACGTTTTGGTGGCACATCCTATAGCGGTGTGCTCATCTTTGGGGCTGATTTCACAGGGATGTATTTGGCCGTAAATTTCTTTTTCAGAATTGGTCACCCTCCACTTTTTATTCCATGGAATGATATTCAGATGGAAGAACATCAGCGGATATTTATGAGCTACACCACCCTAACTTTTGCGCAGGTTCCTAATGTGAAGCTGACAGTTCCCTCACGGGTGATGGCACAAGTACGGGAGTTGAAAACGGGAAATTTTCTTTAGGGCAATCCACCCTTGACACAAAACCCTTTTCACAGATAATAGACCCCATCGCGATGACGGAGGAAAGTAGGTTCGCAGGAAGTCGTTAGAGAGGCAGGCGCATTGGCTGAAACGTCTGCTCGACGAAAGTGGATTGAAGTTCCCTCCCGAGTTGTCTAAGTGAAAGTTTGCAAGCGGCAAGTTTGCAAGTTGCGTAGTTTAGACCGTAATCCCTACGTTATAAGGGCAGCCGATGATAGTCGGCACAGAGTGGATTGCTTTGTAATGCAGGTTGAGCTTGTCGAAACCAAATGAAAGAGCAATCAACGTGGGTGGTACCGCGGGAATTCCCTCCCGTCCCATTGTGGACGGGAGTTTTGTTTTAATATCACCATGTCATTGCGAGCGAAGCGAAGCAATCTCCACGACAGATAAGGAGATCGCCACGTCGAGCAAAGCTCTCCTCGCGATGACGTGAATGAACGAAGGAGAAAGATATGCTAGAAAAACTGAATGAGATCCAGGCCGCTGCGCTGGAGGCTCTCGAATCC
>JABGQU010000145.1 GCA_018648605.1 Anaerolineae bacterium
TTCTTGGAGTGAATGCTTTGCAACGACGCGATATGCCAGCAGCGAGAGCTTTTGCCTTAACCATGTTTTCTGCGAGTTTGTGGTCTTTTGGCTTTGCTGCGGAGGTGGTTAGCCCCAGCTTGCAAGGTAAAATTTTTTGGGCTGATATCCAATTTTTGGGGATCAACATATTGCCCTTGTCCTGGTTCGCGATGACGCTATATTACACAGGACAACCTCGCTGGACTATTCGAAGTTTGTCTATCTTGGGTTTGGTGCCGCTCGCAACTATGCTGGTAATTTGGAGCGATCCTTATCATCACCTCTTTCGTGGTTCTCCCTCCCTTGATATTATCAATTTATCTTTTTCCGTGCTAAATAATGACTACGGCATCTTTTATTATGCTGTTGCTGTGCCTTTCAGTTATTTTCTCTTCGCTATTTCTTTGATTCTACTAGGCCGTTTCTGGCTAAAATCTTCCGAAATCTATCGTCGTCAAGGGTTAATTCTATTTCTTAGTTTATTGCTTCCTCTCGTAGTCGACGTTCTTTATGTTCTGGATATTACACCTATTCCCAAATTTAATTTTGCTGCAATCACATTTAGTTTCTCAGGGTTACTGGTTAGCTGGAATATATTTTCTCTTCGTTTCCTGGATATTACACCACTTGCAAATGATGTAGTAATTAGTACAATGCAAGTCGGGGTTATTGTATTAGATAAACAGGGACGCATTACCGACATAAACCCGGAAGCTGAAAAAATCACAGGAGTTTTAGCGATACAAAATATTGGTCTTCCCGCTGCTCAAGTCTTTCCGGACTATGCATCGTTTTTGAATACGGACTCAGACGAAGAGGGTGAGATTGTCCTTGAGCAAGATGGAGAAAAATACCATTATGCAGCCAGAAATTCTCTTGTCTTGGGAGTACGCAAACGCGTTCTTGGTCGCGTTATCACGCTAAATAATATCTCAGAACGAGTGAAGTTATTTCAGCAAGTGAAAGAAGCCTCCATGACAGATTCCTTGACAGGCGTTTCAAACCGTAGAGCATTCATTAAACAAGGCGAAACTGAGATCACCCGCACATTACGACACAAAAAACACTTATCGGTTATTATGATGGATATTGATGACTTCAAATCCATAAATGATGAAATGGGGCATAAATACGGAGACGAAGCACTAATAACGGTTGCCCATTTATGCCGTCAGCAGATGCGCTCCAGTGACGAGATAGCCCGTTATGGCGGTGACGAATTTATTATCTTACTCCCAGAAACAAGTGCCGAAGACGCGTTTACTCTCGCTGAACGTATTTGTCGAGACGTTGCTCATACTAATTGTGTTACAGAATCGGGGGAGACATGCTCTATAAGCATAAGCCTGGGCGTGACTGAATTTGATAGAAAAGAAACGCTAGGCTCCCTGCTCCATCGGGCAGATAAGGCTTTATATAAGGCAAAAAATGCAGGAAAAGGTCAGGTTGTGTTAATCTGAAAACTATTCGATTTCTGTCACGATCACATTTTTAGCCCCCGCTTTCAATAATGCCTCAGCAATCGCTGGGGCATTTTCTTTTGTGGATAGGGCGATCATATTTCCGCCCCGTCCTCCACCGGATAGCTTCGCCCCGAACGCCCCCAAATTTAGGCTTGCTTCCGTTAAATGATCTAATTCGGGAGAGGAGACCGACATCTCCTGCAAAATGCGATGATTCTCATTCATCAACGCGCCCAGCCGTTCGGGATGCCCGCCTTCGATGGATTGTCGCGCCGTTTTTGCAATGCTTCCCGCCGCAGCGAAAAGAGCATTCATCTTTTGCGGATTCTTCTCCCATAATTTGCGTACATCGGATACAGATTCCTTCGTCGGCGCGGGGATTCCGGTATTGGCAATGATGATCGTGAAGGGTTTTGCGACATGGATGGATGCGATAGCATTTTTATCTTTCCTGCCATACCTGGGAGGAGTTCCCTCAAGAGGAGGGAATTTGCTACCACCAACAGGGGGGGAAACCCAGTAAGGGATTTTTAGGAAAAATACAGGTTTCCCATAAGTCACAACGGTATTATCAATCCCCGAGGGTGTGCCGTGATGGATTTTCTCAACTTCGTAGGCGATTTCGTTAACTTGCTCATCATCAAGCGGATGCCCCAAGTGTTCAGATAACGCGCGGATAATAGAGACAGATACCGCCGCACCTGAACCCAGTCCAGATGCGATGGGGATAGTGGATTTTATGGTTATCTTTATCCCCTCAACTCTGTCATTGCGAGGAGCATGCTCTTGCGACGTGGCAATCTCCCCAACTGTGGAGGAGATTGCTTCGTCGGGTAAAGCTCTCCTCGCAATGACATCCATGCCGAGGGCAGAGAAAACACTATTTATAACGGTAGCAAGTGGATTATCAGGAGCGAGGCGGGAGAGTTCTTCGTGTAGCCCGATGTCGGGGGCGTTGACCCAGATTCCTGCGCGGGGAATATTTGAGACCTCCGCTTCTGCATAAAGCTCATTCACAGGCACAGCCAGCGCGGGTTGCCCGTAGACGACGGCATGCTCGCCGAAGAGAATTATTTTTCCAGATGCACGGGCGGTGGTCACGAAAGGTAAAAAACAGCCATCGCGACGATTCCCCACAGGATGATGGCAATTTGGAGAGGGCGGTCGGTGAGCACGACTTCCTCTGGCGAGCCGGTAATGTGCGAGACTTGTACGAGATAAAGATAGCGGAAAATGGCGTAGATCACGAAGGGAATCGTGAGCATCATGGTGTGGTTGTCGGGGAGGTTTGGCGCGGTGAAGGTGTAGAGACTGTAGGCGAGGATGGTCGTACCAGAAACGATGGTGATGAACTGGTCGAGGAGCGGGATGGTGTAGCCATCGAGGACGCGGCGATGTGATTTTGCGCCATCTTCGAGCAAGGTTAGCTCGGCGCGTCTTTTGCCAAAGCCGAGATAAAGCGCACCCAGCGTGGTGATGACGTAAAGCCATGGGGAAAATCGTTCGACTGCGATGAGCGTCACACCGCTGTGAACACGGAGCACAAAACCAGTCGCGAGAATCATCACATCGAGAATGGGAATATGTTTCAGGCGTGAGGTGTAGGCTAACATCATGCCGAAATAGATTGCCAAAACTGCTGCAAAAGCGGGCGTGAGCGAATAGGCTGTGGGGAGTACGAATAGGACGAGAAAAACGCCAAATCCGCGTGCCACGTTTACGGGGAGCTCTCCTGATGGGAGCGGGCGCAGTTTTTTCTTCGGGTGTTGGCGGTCGGCTTCGATATCGGCGATGTCGTTGAAGATGTAGACCGCACTGGAGATCAGGCTGAAAAGTGCAAATCCGGCGAGGGTTCGCAGCGCAGGCTCAAGTTGAAAAAGTTGCTTGTCGAAGACGAGCGCGAAGAAGACGATCACGTTCTTAACCCACTGTCGTGGGCGCATTATTTTTAAGATGGCTTTTAACATGGGGGTATTCTACTCGAAAATAGATATTCGGGATTCGATATGCGAGAATCGCCAGCCCTCCTAAAATCCCATATGTAGAATTTTAGGGAGGGGCATATTTGTTTTGAATTTCTTCAGAGTTAGGATTTTCGATTCTCTCGCTCTAGCTGGATTCGTAATCCAGCGGCTTTCTCACAAAGACGGGGATTAAAAATCCCCTTTGAGCCTTTTTCAGTCTTTGGAGCAAAAATCCTAAGAGTTTTTAGAAACTCAGTGCAATACTATATACATATCCCAAAACTACTGCCCCAAATAAGGCAAAGCCAAGATAGAGGGAAAAGACTTTTCGGTTCACCAAACCCCAAACAGCTGACATTGCCGGGAGTGTTGTCATCGGACCCGCGATCAGGAACGAAAGCGCCGCAGCAGGATTCATTCCCTGTGCAAGCAGTCCACCCACCAAAGGCATGGCAGTCAGGTTGCTGGTATATACCGGCACGCCCAATAACGCCGCAGTAAAAATAGCCCAGGGATTATTTCCGCCAAGCGTGTTCGTGATCCATATTTCAGGGACATATAACTGAACCAACCCACCGATAAACCATGCCAGCAGCATGAATTTGATGACCATGGTTGTTGCTTCCCAGGTTTCTTTCGCGAGGCGATTCCAAAAAGTCGCTTTAGAGTTGACTTCGACTTCGCAACTTGCATCTCCATCACAACCACATGAATCTATTTCCTGGCTTCCTCCTTGCGCCATTGACAATACGTCCAAAGTAGCTGTAGCGATCGTTGTCACTTGAAGCGGCACCGCGCTTTCAGTTGGGGCGCAGCAATCACTGGCATTAGCATTGACCTCAGGCTCTGTTGCAAGGGTTTGTGGATTTAATTTACGTCTGATCGCTTGCAAGCCATCTTTAAAAACCTGCCAATATGTTTTTACTTGCGTAGATTGTGTTTGGCGCAAAATATCCTTTCCCATCCATCCGCTCTGAACCAGGAAATGCGTGGCGAAACCGCCCCCTAAACTCAAAAGAAGCGTGGCGATCAGCCGCCAAACGGCAAGATCCCATCCCAGCATACTGGCTGATAAAAAGAAAATTTCAGGGTCCATGGAAGGGGATGCCAACCAGAAAGACATGACTGGTGCCAAAGGCACGCCGCCAATGAGCATGGCCGCCACCACAGGGATCACGCCGCATGAGCAAAAGGGACTGAATGCGCCGACAAAGGTCGCCAAAATAATAGACACGATCGGGCGAGCAGAAAAAGCTTTGCTAATATGCTTCGAAGCCCCCGACATATTCACCGCAACTGCTATCGGGATAGTAATCAGCAAATAGGGCCAAATATGGATAAAACTCTCAACAACATAATCCAGTATTTCAATAACTTGATCTAACATGAATATCTCCTTGCATCGTATATTTACGATGGTTTTTAGTAAAAAAAAACGAACTAAAAAATATCTCCGACTTTGGAACGAAACCAATCAATATTCTCTTCGTGCAGGCAATAGCTTGTCGCAGCACCTGTCACCGTCCCCTCGATGAAACCCGCATTCCGCAGCACCTTGAGATGCTGCGAGACAGTCGCCTGGGCAATTGGCAAAAAGCCAACAATATCCCCTGTAATGCAGCCTGGGTGGGTTACCAGAAATTTTATGATCTCAAAACGTGTGGGGTTGCCCAAAGCCTTGAACATAGTTATCAGTTTTTTCTGATTTTCTCCAGCGATGTCCAACGTACAACAAGCTTCTGGAATAGTTGATGTCACCATAATTGCTCCATGTATATCCATCGTATTTTTACGATAATTGTATAAGGGACTACAGAAGTTGTCAAGAGGAATAATACCTATAGGCAATCTCTTTTTGACGTACAATACAGGCATGGCAAAAAAACGTCTTGATCTTGTACTCGTTGAAATGGAATTAGTCGAAACCCGCAGCCTCGCCCAGCGTCTTGTGATGGCGGGGAAGGTGCGGATTAACGGAGAGCCCGCCGTGAAACCCTCACAATTTGTGCAGGATGGTGCGACGGTCACATTGGATAGCGGTCCCCGCTTCGTCTCGCGCGGCGGAGAGAAACTTGCTGCTGCTATGGAGACGTTTCCCGTAAGTGTACAGGGTCTCGTTTGCGCCGACGTTGGCGCATCTACCGGTGGATTTACAGATTGCCTGCTCCAGAACGGTGCCGCCAAAGTCTACGCTGTAGATGTCGGTCACGGCATCCTGGCGTGGACGCTGCGCAACGATCCGCGCGTGGTCGTCATGGAACAAACCAACGCCCGCCACGTCGAGAAATTGGACGAGCCCGTCTCCCTCGTCGTGATGGATGTATCCTTCATCTCGTTGAAGATTTTATTGCCCGTTATTCGTCAATGGTTCCCCTCTCCCTCAGGGAGAGGGGTTAGGGGTGAGGGCGGGGGCGGCGAAGTTTTCGCCCTCATCAAACCCCAATTTGAAGCGGGGAGAAAAGAAGTCTCCAAAGGCAAAGGCGTCATCCGCGACCCGGAAATTCACCGCCGTGTCCTGCACGAGATTCTAGAATTCGCGCAAGAAAAAAGCTACTCCGTTCGCGGACTCCATCGCTCGCCCGTGCTGGGACCAAAAGGAAACGTCGAGTTTTTGGTTTGGCTGGGGCTGGGCATCCCGCTTGCGGATGGGGATGAAATTGAAGCCATGATCGATGCGATTGTGCCCCCCGCGGAAATCCCTGACGAAGAATAATAGGCGTAAAAAAGCATGAGTTACTTTGCTGATTTATCAATCTACACATATTCAAAAGGGTTTATACACCCGAAAACTTACAATATTGGGTGGTTGGATAACAAAAACTTATATCCAACAGGGAATACATCTGACACTTTTATCGATTGTTTATTTGAAATATGCTGTTCCCCTGTAGCACAAACTCGCGGATGGCATTCTTGCCCTTTTTGTGATGAGTATCCGGTAGAAATTCATAAGAACAATCAAACCCTGGTTTTAGGCTCAGCAGAAATCATGGTGCAGGGGAGAGAGATTGTTTATATGGCTCCTAACCTAATAGTTCATTATGTAGTTGCGCATAAATATTGCCCGCCAACTGATTTTATTGATGCTGTTGTGGAATAAAAAGGGCATGCCTAAAATAAATTATAGGGAGAGAATAATGCTTAGCAAAGTAGCCATACCCATTTTTTTTATAATTTACGGTATTCACTCAGCGATTGTTGGCTATCGTAATCTTACGAGAAAAAAACCAGTCTTTCATATAAATGCTCATATTGAATTACATATTCTAAAAATTAGATATGGGAATGAACCATATGAACGCAGAAAAGGCTCTCTCCTCGTTGCTCATAAAAACAAGATGATTATGTGGTACACCCTAATAGTCGGTATTTTTTCAACCTTTTTAGGTTTCTATTTGCTAATTTTTGATATCTAAATAAGCAAATAGAAACCTAAAAAACGACCGCCTCTTCCCTTGCTTCGCCGCATACGGATTTCTCAAAAATCTACGCTTCTTCGACCCCTTCATCATTCTCATCTTTCGCGAAGCCGGGATTATTGACGATTGGTTTTGCTTGTATTTAGACCTGATTTGTCATAAAATCTTTCTTGATTCCCACCTTGTTGAATAGGAGAAGAAATGAGAAAGAATATTTTGTATGTCCTTTTTGCTGTGCTGATGCTAGTGCTTTCTGCTTGTAATTTGGAGATCGAAGAGCCAACCTCGACACCGACGCCTGAAGTGATCACCATTGTGGTGACGGCAACACCGGAGCCTGCTACCGCTACCCCCATCCTTCAAGCGACCGAAGCTCCCGTTGAGCCGACAGCAACAACTGCTCCGCCGACTGAAACGGCTGTGGTTGAAACTGCAACGCCAGATGTGTTGCGTTTTTATGTATATGGCGTAGTCTGGCACGATGAATGTGCGCCAGGCTTGGACGGTGGGACTGCTCCCACCCCGACTGCCCTGCCGTCAGGCTGTGTCGCCAGCCCAAGCGGCGGGCAGATGGCGAATGGCACCTTTGATGCTGGAGAAAAAGGGATTGCTGGGGTAACAGTAAAACTTGAGATCGATTGTAGCTATGGCGCCTTTACGACAGTCACAGATGCAAATGGGTTTTACAGCATGTCATTTACCGTACCTGCAGATGCGGGTGTTGTCCAGCAGCGTGTATGTCTTTCAATCGGTGCACTTGACGGTGGAAATCCAGATGTGCTCATCCCAGGTGGGTGGACATATCCGGCTAGTAGCGGCACGGCTTTATATGATGTCGTCATACCTGTTGAGCAGGAGAATATTTATGATTTTGGCTGGGATTATCAATT
>JABGQU010000146.1 GCA_018648605.1 Anaerolineae bacterium
AGAAAAGAAGACGCTGAAGCTGAGTTAGCTTAATTCCAACAAAAAGAACCTCGCTTTAGAGGCTCTTTTTGTTTCTCTACAAGAAGTATTTAACTGCTTATTGCTGCTTTAGTATTTGCAGTTGCTCCTCGAGTTTAGTTTGAATATCTCTGTAGTTGCGTTTATTTGCCAGATTATTTAATTCGTAGGGGTCATTGACTAGATCGTAAAGCTCTTTCTCCCCAGTAATATATTCAACATATTTCCAGGTAGTGCTGCGAATGGCATAGAATTCAGGAACTATTGAACCAACACCTTCTTCTGTGGGCCAATGTTCGATCAAAATTTCTTCACGCCATGTAGCCGAAGTGTTCTCGAGTAGCGGAACCAGGCTGAGACCATCTACAGTGGAGGGAGATTCAAGCCCGGCAAGTTCAGCAAAGGTGGGCGCTAAATCAATATTCGCAACCAAGTGTTCTGTATCCAGACGCGGTGCATATAGATCTGGTGCGTAAACTATGAACGGAGTGAGAATACAGGCTTCATAAGGACAGTTCTTGTCGAAGCCAAATCTGTGGTCGCCTGTGGTCAGACTATTATCACTGATATATACAATGATTGTATTTTCGTTAAGTCCGGTCTTCTCAAGTGCATTAAGAATGGATGCGACACCATCATCTACAGCCAGGAGTGATCGGAGCATTTGCCTGACAGTGATCTCAATTTCTCCTCCTGAATAGGGATATAAAGTTTCGAGATAATCCGGTTTGTCTCGTATATTATCTTCGTTAAACGCGGGAGAAAGATAGGAGTTCCATTCCCAGCCCGTGCTGGGGCGGAAAGTGTCTTCATGGCGTGGGGCGCGAATATAAGGAGAGTGTGGGGCAAAATAGCTGACGACCATAAAGAAAGGTTCATCGCTATTTTCGCCAATGAAATTCACAGCTTTTTTTGTGATTACATCTGTGCCGTAGCTGTCCTGCTTCTTTGGATATTCAACAGGTTCTCCGTTTTCTGAAAGCGTATAATCGAAAAAGAAATGCAATCCCGCTTTTTCCTCGGTAAGATTTTTTTGAAGAAAGACATGCCATTCATCCCAACCGGGGGGGACATAGCCTTCGGGTTCGACTTCATCATAAGAATTAATATATTTTCCAAAGAAGCCTGTTTCGTATCCAGCATCTTGTAACCATGTTGCCACGGTTGATGTATCGTCAAATTTTACTGCGCCACCCATTGGCATCCGGTTCGTGTATATTTCATGATTATGTGCATATTGACCTGTTAATATGCTTGCTCGGCTAGGGCCACAAAGTGGGGTTGTAATAATGCCGTTTTGAAAAGAAACCCCTTTAGCAAGCAACTCTTCTTTTACTGTAGGCATATATTCCACAGTTTGATAAGGTTGATCGTCTGTCATAATGAAAATTATATTGGGGTGGGTATTTTCTAAACGCTCATTTGAAGCGTTGGTTGGTGCATCTACATCAAAAATTGTAGTTGTGTATTCAGCAGGCGGAGAGAAATTAATAGGTGGAACGGCTTCATTTTGTAGCGGTGTACAAAAGGTTAAAAACGAAACTGCAATGAGTATCGTAATGAGAACAGGCGATATTCTTTTCATTCAGCTGATCCTTTACCCTGCCAAGCCCAATTCAGGCGCAATACGACGCATGGCTTCGATGACATTGCCGACATGCTCCCAGAGTTCGATGCCAAATTCTTCGGCGCCTTGCTCCATTTCGTCGCGGTTGGCTCCAGCGGCGAAGGCTTTATCTTTCCATTTCTTTTTGACGGATTTAACTTTGAGATCCATCAATGAGCGTGAGGGGCGTACCAGCGCAACGGCGGTGATGAGCCCCGTGATCTCGTCACAGGCGAAGAGGGCTTTTTCCATAACGGAAGCACGTGGAATTCCGGTGTGATCCGCATGGCTAAGAATAGCGCGCACAATTTCCTCGGGAACATTCCGCTCTCGTAAGATGGGCGCGCCCGCTTGCGGATGTCCCTCCAGCGTGGGGTGGATTTCCCAATCAAAATCATGCAGGAGACCGACCACGCCCCAGAGTTCCACATCTTCTCCCATTTTTTCGGCATAAAAACGCATGGCGGCTTCAACCGAGAACATGTGCTTAACCAGGTTTTCGTTTTTAATAAATTCACGAACTATTGCGAGGGCTTCAGAGCGATCCATTTATTCCTCCGTGAAGATGGGTTCAAACTCGCCGAGTACGGGCAATGGTTTTGCGATGTGTACATCCCAGAGCGCGGTGAGGGTGGCGAGGGTTTCGCGGGTATTCCAGAAAAAGCGCGAGCGTTTTAGATAATAGCGTAAGTCGGCACTGACGCCGTTGCTTTCAATACCGAGAGTGCTACAGATGTAGAGGGCGCGTGGCAGGTGGAATTCCTGCGTAACAAGAATAGCGTTTTCAAGCCCGAAAATCTCTTTTGCGCGGTAGCAAGTATCATAGGTGCGGCGACCTGCATAGTCAAGGACGATAGCTTCTTCAGGAATGCCTAATTCGAGCGCGTAATTTTTCATGGCGGTTGGTTCATCATAATCTTCAAAACGATTATCGCCGCTCATGAGTAATTTTTCGACTTTTCCCTGGAAGTAGAGTTCGCTCGCTGCCTGAACGCGATCTCGTAAAACGGGCGTGGGGCTGCCATCACGATATAGTCCCGCGCCAAAAACGACTGCTGCCCGTTCATTGGGGACATCTTCAACAGTGTAAATGCGCCCTTTGCTGTGGATGGCGGTAACGAGGCGTGCAATGAGCAAGATTGTTGCACCGCTGATGCCGAGGATGAAAAGTGTTTTTATAAGCATAATGGTAATTCGCTTTAGAATGCGAAAGAGTTTGCGTAGCAAGTTTAACATTCGGGCATTTTACCAGAAATAAAAAGAATCCCGAACTTTTTAAAAGTTCGGGATTCTACTTTAGGGGAGAGATCTCTTTTAGACGTATTTTTCGCGGATGACGGAACTAATATAGTCCATCGAGGCGACGACGACCGCGATGGCAAGCATCTGTGCGCTGGCTGCACGGTAGTCGAGTAGGTTAATATTTTGGCTCAAGAGGAAGCCAATACCACCGCCACCGACAAAACCGATGATGGTGGACATACGCACGTTGATATCCCAGCGGTACATGGTGAAGGAAATATAGGGTGGGATGATCTGTGGGACAACGGCATAAATGATGGTCTGGAGCTGATTTGCACCAGTTGCCTGAACAGCTTCAATTGGTCCGGCAGAGATGCTTTCCACTTGCTCAGAGTAGAGCTTGGCGAGGGCTGCAACAGTATGCAGTGCGAGCGCCAAGGAGCCAGCGAAAGGACCAATCCCGACCCAGATCACGGCAACAATAGCCATTACGAGTGGTTCAACAGAACGCGTCCCGTTCAGGATGGTGCGGGTGATGCTATAGAAGATCATTCCTGTTGGCAAGGCGTTCTTTGCCGGGGAAAGTAAGGCTAAAACCAGTCCAAGAGCAGCGCCAACTCCAGCGGGCCAATAAAGTGTTTTGATTGGATTGCTCAGTTGGTAGAACCATTCGACGACACTCCCCAGTAGGACAAAGAGTACTGCGCCAGCAAGAGAAGCTAGAATGATATTTATCAAACGCACTTGGCCTGCGGGCATATTGTCGCTAGTGCGTTGCCCAAGTTTGCTGAGTATGTTGCCCAGGATTGCTCCAACAACGACAGCAATTAAACCGGGCGTGAGCATTACGATGATCTCTCCGATTTGGAAAATGAAATTACCGAGGAAGCCAAAGATGCCCAAAGGTTCGATCAGTGTTGCTCCAAGCGTACGGAAGGAAGCCCCGAAGAAGATCAGCGTAGCGATACCGAAGAGAGCTATTCCAAGCGAAGAAAGAATGCGAATACCCAGGCTCGGTTTTTCTATATCTTCTGTGGGCATTGACCAGCGTAAGATGCCATATAGCAAGCCAATGCTAAGAATCAAGCCTCCCAATCCGAGAAGAAGGTTTTCATTAACAGGAGCAAATAGAGCAACTAACCTCTGGGCTGCTTGTAATCCTGTCCACACACCGATGATCCAGCCGATGATCGAGAAAGCAATACTCGTTAGCGGACTTCTGTTTTCAACCATCAAGTTACGAGCTGCGACAAAGCTGGTCGGAATCGCAATTAGAGTACCAATGAAAGTTGCCAGCAAGGCAATGAAAATGGTCTCGATAATTTTGTCCCAAGTGGCGATCGCATTATCTGACCATTTGGGTGCTCCAACGTTCGTACGAACTGTTGCGCGGATGGCTTGCGCTTCTGCAACGGGTTGACGATTAGGCAACTCGATCTCACTGATGAAGTACCCGTCTGCGTCTGTTTGGAAGTTGTCCAATTGTTTTTTAACACCGCTACTGGTGATGAAGAAGACGGGGCCCGTTGTGTAGGTGGGCATATTGAAGCCTTCAATGGTAATTGCATCAGATGCTTCTCCACAATATGCGCTTGCTTTGAGGAAAGGTTCATCAGCAGGGAAGGCATCGGGCGTAGTCATTTCACTTTCAGAGCATGGCAAATAGAAGGGAATTTCAACATTGAGCTCTTTTGTTTCGTACTCAAAGATATCTGGATGTGCCAAAGCACGCAAAACACGTGTTATAGAGGTTTGGCGAACTTCGTCGCGCGTGGTGCCAAAATCAACGTCTGTAACCTGAAAAGCATAGGCAAAAACAAATAAGGTTAACGCAATAGCAAGACCTGTTCCGAGTGATTTCTTAAATGATTTATTGTTATTCATTTTTCACCTACCCAACACGCTCGGCTTCTTTGCCGTAGATTTCGCGGAATTTATCATCATCGATTTCGCTTGGGGGGCCATCGAACATCAATTTGCCATCGTTGAGCGCAATGGCACGGTCGGCATAGCGGTGAACAAGATCAAGGAAATGCAGGCTGCATAAGATGGTTACCCCTTCTTCCTTGTTGATCTTTTCGAGATGCTGCATGATGGAGTGAGCCAAGACGGGGTCAAGGCTGGCAACGGGTTCGTCGGCAAGAATAATGGCAGGCTTCTGCATCATAGCACGAGCGATACCTACGCGCTGTTGTTGGCCGCCACTTAATTCATCAGCACGCTGATGCGCTTTCTCGGCGATACCCACACGTTCCATTTCCTTGTAGGCGTTGTCAATATCATTTTGGGGGAACTTGTTGAAGAAGCTCATTGCGGGGTTGACATAACCCAAACGCCCAGAAAGAACATTGGTTAGCACAGAAGAGCGATTTACGAGATTAAAGTGTTGGAAAACCATGCCAATCTTACGTCGAATGGTGCGTAATTCACCGTCGGAGGCTTGTGTAACGTTGATATTATTCCAAATAATATCCCCAGCCGTTGGCTCGATCAGTCGATTGATGCAGCGCAATAACGTGGATTTTCCAGAGCCGCTTAACCCGATGACTGCGAGAAACTCTCCTTGAGGCACTTTGAAACTCACATCATCCAGAGCTAAGGGGCCACCCTCATATCTCTTTGAAAGATTTTTAATTTCTAGCATAGGTTTATTCCATTCACTACATTATATTAGCCCCTTTTTTATCTCAATTAAGAGATAAGGGGAGGTTCTTATAATAAGAATACAGCCCCAGACAGGTAGCCTGGGGCTGTATTGGTGTTCAAAAACTAGAACTACTCGCCAAGATTTTCAAGGGTGATGCCCTGAGCTTCCATGAGCAAGCGAACGCCATCAAAGTTTTCGTCAAAGATAGGACCAACGCCACTCCAGTCATAGAAGTTTTCGTTACAGAGGGTTTCGGCGCAAGCATCAGAATCTACGTAAGCTGCAACTGCATCCAAAATTGTCTGTTTCATATCTTCTGGGAAATCAGGGGAGAAGGACATTGTGTCATTGGGGATTTCGCCAGAGATGGTCAGGATGCGAACTTTCTGCATTACGTCAGGAGCCTCTTCGCGGATGGCGGAGCGGGCATCGAGTACGCGGTATTCACCACAGTAAAGTTTGTCATCTTCGTTTACAGCGCAGTCAGGGATGAACTCATCAGGAATATCAGGTGCATCGCCTAATGCCCAGCGACCTTCAGGAAGCAATGGGGGGCTGAAGTAAGCGGTAGCAACATCGGCTTCGCCGTTGTAGACAGCTTTTACAGCTTGCGGGTGACCACCCGCTTCAACGGTGTTACCAATGGTAATGCCAAGGTCATCAAAGATGGCAGAGGGATACAAGAAGCCAGAGGTGGAGCCAGCGTCAGGATATGCCCAAGTGGCGCCTTCGAGATCTTCAAGGGTTTGGAAGTCGCTGTCGCGAGCAACCAAGAATTCTGCCCAGTATACATTCCAACCGAAGCGGGCGGAAGCCAAACCTGGTTCTACGCCGCAGAGTTGGTTAGCAAGCGCGTAACCCATGGCAGGAATAAAACCAATGGTGTCTGTGGGGGAAGCGCACATGGCTTCAATTGTGGCAGCGTAAGAAGTGGGCACGCTGGCTTCAAAGTAGAGACCAGTGGCTTCGTTCAACGCAGTTTCGATCAAATCGCCACCAGCGATCATGAAATCAACATCCACAGAGGGGACGAAGAGAACTTTGATCGGGTTAGCTTCGGAGCCTATTCCGTCCATTTCTTCTTCATCTGGGGGGAAGAGATCATCATAGGTGACATCGAAATCTGCACCGAAGTATTTTGCGTTGACTTCAACGAGGAAGCCATTGCTCATCATTTCTTCGAGCGCGGCATCAACAGGTCCAACCAGATCGCTGCCAAGGGGGTAGATGAAACCAAGTTCGTCACTGGAAAGTGAGTCGCCTACGAGCTTCAGGCTATCGGCGTTTTCGCCCAAGTAACCTTGACCAGCGGTTTCGTCCATGATAACGGCATCAATATCGCCAGCAAGCAAAGCTTGTACAGCGAAGGGGAATTGCTCAAAAGCTTCAATACGGTCAGCATCAAGGTGTTTGAGAGCTGTTTCGTAGTTGGTTGTACCGGTCTGGGTACCAAGTTTGAGTTCAGCGTCGTCAACAATGCTCTGAATGCCTTCAATGCGATCTTCGTCAGCGCGGACGAGTAAGCGTTGTTCAATGGCAACATAGCCCATCGAGAAATCAACGATCTCGGCGCGATCTGCGGTGATGGTAATACCATCAGCAGCAGCGTCGAATTGACCGTCAGCAACAGCCTGGATCATGCCTTCCCATGCAGCTTCAACATAGACGGGAGTACAATTTAAGATCGAGCAAATCTCGTCCCAAACTTCATAGTCCCAGCCAGCGCCTTCGCCGGTTTCGGGATCAATGTAGTTGAAAGGCAAGTATGCATTCTCAATGGCGATGGTTACTTCACGACCACCAAGGTCCATAGAGTCTCCTGGTTCTGGAGCAGGTTCAGGTGTTGCAGCAGGCGTACAAGCTGCCAGCACCATTGCTCCTACAACCAATAAGGCAAAGAGCATATAAGAAACTTTCTTCATTTTTTTCTCCTTTAGAAAAGTGAGTTTTCGGTTGACTTTTCAACCTTTCAGATTTGATAATAACGTTAACTGGGATAGAAATCAAGTGTCATATGTTTGTAAAATGCTATAATTCATCTTATCAAGTGTTTACAGTGATAAAGTAAAATTATTTTGTAAAACTACAATATTGTTTTTCTCTTTCTAAAAGTATAAGGTATCTTCTCAATAAATAGGGGTAAGCAAAAAGGAGGGGAGGCCTTTTAA
>JABGQU010000147.1 GCA_018648605.1 Anaerolineae bacterium
ATCACGATACCGTCATTCATATTTTCAACAATAAGATCATACGCCATAGGGCGGATGCTAAATAAGCGAAAACGAAATAAAGCAATAGACATGAATACCGATCCGATACTGAATGTAACCGTCGTAAAATTAAAATGAGGGATCGGAGAAATACCCATTACGTATAAAAGATCTGTCGTCAAAGGGACTGCCAAGCTGATCAACATTAACGAAATCTGTTGTCGATACAAAGGCTTGGTCATCACCAAGGAGCTTCCCATCAGAGCCAGACTAAAAAGAAAAAGAAGGTAGCTGAACACTGCATCTACATAGAAAGCAACACCGTAATCATTCACAAGGATACAAAAAGGTGCTGAGGTGCAATCTAAATAAGGCTGCCCACGGAAAAGATGATGATAGTCATTGGTCCAGATCGAGAGAAGCACCAAAATAACAGGAAGGGAGGCAAGAAAGAGATATTTTCGAATATTCTTTGTATGCCCCGTAAAGAGGAGACTGATCTCAAACCAAAATAATGGAAGGGGCAGTATGCCAAGAAACTGAATATTTGCCCAAAATAATTTCCCCGCCAATTCAACAGCTGCGATCTCCAGAATAAAACCAAAGGTCCAAACCTGAAGCGCTATCAACATCCACAAAAAAGCACGCCCCATCGGTGTCTTACGGAAACGCCAAGCTCGCAGCAAAACAAATCCCACTAGCCCAAAAGCTAAAAGAAAGGGTAGTAAATAGGGAGTATATCTATAGCTCATTTTCGTAAAAGTCTTAACATATTTTCACTCTTTCACATAGGGCGATCTCGGATCGGCACTATGAATACGTTCTTGTCCGTTTGCTCTACAACACGTTGCGCTTCACTACCAAGCATAAACAACTCTAAACCACCGCGCCCCCGCGACGTATTCATTATCATATCCACATTTTCGTCATGCGCAACAGTCACAATGGTTCGCGCAGGCAAGGTTCCGGTCACCATTGTTCGAACACGGATACCTCGCTCGCGCAGCGAGCGTGCAACAGCGTCGAGGAAGTCATCGATCTCCAACTCGGCTCTCTTGCGGATATTTTCAACCAGTTCCGAGGGAGCATGATAGTCATCTGGTTCAGGGACTGCGGGGACTGTCAACAGAATCAATTCTGCGTCAAAAAGCTGTGCAATCGTTCGGGCGTAGGGCAGGACACGCTCCGAATAGATCGAGCCATCCAATGGAATCAGGATCCGCTCTAGCTTTGGCGGGGCTGCATCACCATTTTCGGAAGTCTGTATAAGAAAAACGGGCTGATTGATCTTCTGGAGCAATTTCTGCGAGACACCTCCGCTCGCCCAATTAAGCTTGCCTGATTTTCCGCGCGTGCTGGTGACAACAACATCAATCTGCCGCTCGTGAACAAGCAGCTGCGTAGCATCAGCGATGAATCCGCTATGGATAACGACATCAACATCAACTCCGTCGTTTTTTAGATTCTTTTGAACACCATCCAAATAGGCTTTGCGCTCAACAAATAGCCTTTCGAATTCATTCTCTACATCAGGCAGCTTACTTTTGATCGAAGAGAGTAGTGTCAGGTGCGCACCTGTTTTTTGGCAATACATCTTCGCCCAGGGGATTGCCTGTGCGGCATAGGTTGAGCCATCCAGAAGAACGGCGACCCTATGCAGATCAAACTCCTGATGACGCCAGCGACTCTCGGCAATAGGGGCGGGTTCCCAGCGCATCCCTTCCGGGGTGGTGGGTTTAGCGGTCACTGCGCCTGTTGCCGGGTCTCTTTGTCCAAAACCGAAGCCAGCCAAATTGGTGGCGTCGAGCCGCCCGAGATAATCCAGCGCAGCGGAGGGTTGTCCCATCCGCTGACGGGTATATCCGAAAATGGCATAGAGCAGAGGCACAAAGATCAAATATGTCCAGGCACCCTCGGCAAAACGCTCAACAAAGATGATGCCAGTTGCACCTGTTGTCAGGATCGCTCCAAGGATCGTGCCGGCGATCAAGAGGGCAGCACCCAGGCTAAAATTCTCACGTACCTGACGCAGCAAACGTTTTGTCACTGCCCAGCCCGTCATACTCAGAAGGACGAAAACGCCCGCTGCATAAATGGCGAGGTAGGTCTCTTCATGCGTGCCAAAAAGAAGGAAGGTGATACTCACAATGAAGACCTGCAACCAAACGGGTTTGTCGGCAACCTGATAGGCATTACGTTTGCCAAAAAAGGGCGGGACGTAGCGTCGCTCAGAAAGCCCGAGGGAGAGATTTTGTAAGCCTTGCGCAGATGCCGCAGATGCCGACATGAGCACAGCGATGCCTACCAGCGTACCGAAATAAGGCAGGGGCGCAGGTAGAAGCTTATCCATTGTTTGCGTAAAAACAGAGACATCATCGATCAGCGGATCGGAGAGTTTGAAGATAACGGGCCCCACGATCAACATGGTTGCAGCCGTTGTGCCCATGATGATGAGCAGAGAATTGAAGGCTTTTGTGCCTTTTTGCGTTTCAGTACCATCATAGGCCGCAACCATATTGGCAAAAACTTCGATACCGGTCATCACCGCCAGAATGCGGACATAGCCGCCGAGCGTATAATGCAGATTTTCGGGTGCAAAAGCCTGAAGATTGAAATCGGGGAGATGGAAACCATGCTGAATGACAGTCGCAAAAATCATTGCCCAGAGTAGCAGCAGAACACCCGCCGTTGCAGGCCCAAAAGTGCGTGCCGCCATTTTGGGCCCACGATTGACCAATTCCCCCGTTAGGACACTCAAAGCAATCGCAACCAAAGTGCGATACTGGATACCAAGGATGAATTCATTATTCAAAACAGGAATACGATCAGCAATAAAAGTGACCATTGCAGCCATGCTGACCAAAAATGTAAGTGTATATTCAATAAAGGTGATCGCGGCATTGACCTTTGCCGCCCAAGGACCAAACTCTTCTTCGCTTAAGCCGCTGCCCCCGCTACCATCAGTAACCCATTGCATCACAAGGCGATACATCGCAGATACAACTGCAACCGTCAGCACCACCAGCCAAACTGACGCGCCAAAGGTCACCTGCGCCACACCCGCAACAACGATCAACTTCAAAAAGGGTCCGAAAACATATAATGGAGAAGTTGCCGGGTCACCACCGCCAGCCAATGCCCCTTCAAAAGCGTTGCCAAGTTTATGCGAGACGTGCGCCATGATGTATCCTTTCGATGTCAGTGCGTTATATCTTTCCTTTGAAAAATAAATTATTGGGAATTGTACTTTATATTTCTGAACTCTAAACTTCTCGCAAACACAAAAACCTCTGCTCTTATACAAAAGCAAAGGTTTCAAATGTTTTCTATTCTTGTTCAGCGAAATAAATCAGGCATCTTCACATCGTAATTAGGAAAGATCCCATCCAAAGCCGGATTATTCAATCGCCGCGCACAAACTTCACCAAGGATGTCACGATAATCAGTGGTGACCGCGAGATCACCGGGACCAAAAAGCTGATGCGATTTCAGCCCCGGCCACTGCCCGAATACGCCCCGGGATTTCAAATTGCCACTGACCAACATCATCATGCCCCCATGACCATGATCGGTGCCAAGGCTGGCGTTCTCGTAGGCGCGTCTGCCGAATTCGGTCATCACGACGACGGTGAGTTTGTCGGCATGGTCGATCATCTCCGCATGAAAAGCCGCCAACCCCTCGGCGAGATCGGTCATCAAGCGCGGCATCAAGCCTACTTGCACGCCCTGCGCGAAATGTGTATCCCAGCCATCCAGATCAATGGCTGCAACTTCCAACCCAACTTCGGCTTTAATGATGGATCCAATCTCGCGCAATCCACGCCCAAAATTGGACTCAGGGTAATTGGGTGATTGGGAATTAGGGCTTCGGGGCGTGATCTTTTCGAGCGTATCAAGAATGCTCATCGTCTCGCGCCCCAAATGGCTGAGGGAATCATTGCCGCTGTAGAGTGAGCCGAGAGCGGCTTGCATTTGCGCAACGGCAAGCTCATCGCCGCGCAATTTAAAATCTTCGAGCGAGCGCAAAGCGGATACCGGTACCGAACCATATAAACTGCGCTGTGGCATCTCACCTAAAGCAATTGCACGCATCGGCGAGGCGTTATTCGTATTCAGCGTGGCAAGATGTCGCCCAATCCAGCCCGAGGCGGGGCCATGCTCATTCTCCACACCGCGCTCCATCAGCTCCTGCGCCTTAAAATGGGAATGCGAATCATCATGCGCGCCACAAGCGTGGATAATGCCGAGATGCCCCTCCTGCCAGATTGGTAAAAGCGGCGCAAGGATGGGGTGAAAGCCAAAGAAGCCATCCAGATCAATCGTGCGCTCTTCGGCTTTGGCTTTGTTGTCATCGGGGCGTGGAATGCCTAAGGCTGGGCGCAATTTATAATATTCATCTTCTCCATGCGGAACGACCATGTTGAGCACGTCCGCTGCGCCGCGCAGGAAGACAACGACCAGCACATCCCCGCGCGGGGCGGTTTGGGCGGGGGCAAAAGAGAGCAAAGGTTTTCGGGAGGTGTGGGAGATATGTTGTGTTTTCATAGTTTATATCCTGTCATCGCGAGCCAATGCTTTTCGACGTGGCGATCTCCTTGGCTGTCAGGGAGATTGCTTCGGCGGTAAAGCTGCCTCGCAATGACGTATTATTTCCACTGAAAAGCGGGCGAAGCCAATAAACCCGCAATAACCACGCGGGCGGTAGAAATCTCATCACCCGCGCCAGCGGCACGGAGGGCGGATGCCATTTTTTGGCAATCTTCTTCGGGCAGGGGCGCGCCCAAAAGGAGTGTGCTTGCCCATTTCGTGAAAGATTCGATGCCCGTCGTACCACTAATTGCGAGCAAATTTTCAACGTCGATGCTCGTGCCTTTGATCTCGTTCTGCGCCAGCGCGGCAGCAAACTGCCAGCGCGGCATGAGATTAGACATCCACGGGGCGGATGTGTCGGGGTAGCCATCGGGCGTGGGCCAGGTGAAGTAGGGTTGCCCCATGCGCGCGAGAAATTTTTGCAGCGGTGCGCCGCCATCGGTACGGGCATCCAGTTGACGCAACGCCGAGATGATGAAATCTGCCGGGCGTTTGAATTTAGGCTGAATATGCGGGATACCTTCTGTGAGCAGAGTCTGCATCACGGCGTGGATGTCGCCATTAGTAGCAGTAAATCTCTCAGCCACCGAGCTGACCAATGCGGCAGGCGGTTCGTCGGCAATGAAACGGCGACAAAGTTTGAAGCCGAGAAAATGCGCTGTAGACGGATGCAAGCCTAAATCACGGATGACGCGTTCGGCTTCATCCAATCCGCCTGCGGGGATATTCATCCCCAGAACTTTTTTCACGCCGCTATCATGCACATCTTCATCAAAATGAAAATCGCCGCGCCAGAAATGCTCTTTCATCGTCCAGCCCGTCAGGCAGCGCGCCAGCTCCATCACATCCTGCTGAGCGTAGCCGCCCTCCACGCCGAGGCTGTGCAGTTCCATCACTTCGCGGGCATAATTTTCGTTAGGCGCATCCTTAAGATTGGATTGATTGTCGAGATAAACGAGCATAGCGGGCGAATGCGACGATGCCCAGAGCAAGTCGCTGAAAAATCCGAGTGCGTGCGGGCGGATAACTTCGCGGTCGTCAACGGTTTTGAGATAGAAACAATCGCCCTTTTCGGTGCTGATATTGAAATGATCGCTCCAAAATTCGACCATCCGCTCATAAAGTTGGCGGCGCGAATAAGTCTGCCGCATGAGCGTCGCCTGACGCAATTCGTCGGGGACAGTCAGACGATCTTTTTCTTCAAAAATCTTGTCACTGAGATCAAAAAGATCGTTTGCGGATAGATCGAGGGTCTTAAATTGGCGCAAGCGGAGATTGCAAGCTTCATCCGGTACGGACGTGTATTCAATTTGCTCCCGTACCCAAGCGTGGATGCCGACATCAGCAACTCTCTCTAAATCCGCTGCCCCGGCACTGAAGCTGAGCCGATTAACGAGGGCGAAGGTCTGCGGGTCTACCCCCTGCGGGAGAGGGAAATCATCGCCAAGCCTTGCAAGATTTTCGTAAACCGGCGCACAAGATGAGAGTGCCGCGCTGCCAGCCACGATGCCTGCGAGTTTTAGGAAGTCACGTCGGGAGAGAGTAGTCATAGGAATCAGGTAATCAGGGATTAGGGATTAGGGATTCGGAACGGGCGCTTGCGAAGTTTGCGTAACTTCCGGCGCAACAACACGATTTTTCGGCATCCAACGCAAAATGGCGAAGGCGGTCGCGCCCAACGAAGCGACAATTGCCAACGGGATAATGATGAACCAGCCCACCAGCGGGAAGACGGCTGCCAGCTCCAGCGCGATTGCACCACGCACAAAGGCTGCGGCGGGAGAGATTCCGTCTGAGCGGCGAGCGAGGAGTACCCCCATCTTCGCGGCAATACCCGCCACGCCGATCCCGCTGAGGGTCAGGGTCGCGGCGACGAGCGTCCAGCCGAGGAATTGGCCTACGCCGCCTGCTGAGAGCAAAATCCCTGTTGGGATAGCGAGGATGAAGAGCAAAACTGCGCCCATCCAGAAGGCTTTCGAGGGGGTGGTGTTGAGGCGATGTTGGGCGCGTTCAACTGTCGCGGGGAAGAGTAGCCAATAAGCGGTCAACATCCCGGGGAAGGCAATGCCGAGCAGTAAGAGTATTCCAAAGATCATTTGTACGTCTGCCATATTTTTCTCCTTGTTTGCGTTTCTATATACCCTTACAAGGATTGTCAGAAAAAGTTGCAAAATAAAATTGGCTCAATCTTTGAGATTGAACCAATTTAGAGAAAACGTTTATCTTCTGCTTATAAAACCACTTTATAATCAGACAAAACAACTCCATAAACCACAGGTATCAAAATGAACCTTCTAAAAAACGCAACTTCCCCTTATCTCCTCCAACATGCCGAGAACCCCGTCCACTGGCACGAGTGGAACGATGAAACTCTCGCAAAAGCTGTAGCCGAAGACAAGCCCATTTTTCTTTCCATTGGCTATGCCGCTTGTCATTGGTGCCACGTCATGGCACACGAATCCTTTGAAAACGAAGAAATTGCCGCCATTATGAACGAGCACTTCATCAATATCAAAGTTGATCGCGAAGAACGTCCCGATATTGACAGCATCTATATGAAAGCCGTCGTTGCGCTCACGCGCCAAGGCGGCTGGCCTATGTCCGTTTTTCTTATGTCCGATCTGCGCCCTTTTTATGGCGGTACTTATTTCCCGCCTGTTCCGCGCTACCAGATGCCCTCTTTCCCGCAGCTTTTGCTCGGCATCGCCGCATCATGGAAAGATGACCGCGAAAATATCAACCTCGCTGGCAATCAACTGACTGCACAACTCCAAACAGAAGCCAGCATGGCGAGCAGTGGAAAAAGCATCACCCCCGAGCAAGTCGAAAAGTCTGCCGCGAGAATGCTCGAAACTTACGATTGGCAAAACGGCGGCTGGGGTGCTGCGCCCAAATTCCCGCAGGCAATGGCGATAGAATTTCTATTGCGAAAGCCTATTGGTGAAAAATCAGCCGCTCTCCACGCCCTCGATGCGATGGCACGCGGAGGCATTTATGATGTTGTTGGCGGCGGTTTTGCGCGCTACTCCACCGATAATAATTGGCTCGTTCCCCATTTTGA
>JABGQU010000004.1 GCA_018648605.1 Anaerolineae bacterium
ATTTGATCGCTTCGCTCTACAATTTTGAGCTAAATTGACTTATGCAAGAGGTCTACTAGAATAGCCAGTTCCTGAGCGGAGGGCTTTTCGGAGAAAAGCACGCAGTCGAAGGACGGTGTTACCAGAGAACGTCGCTCTTCGACTACATTCCTTCCTTCGGTCGTCTCTCCGCTCAGAGACTGGATTTTCATCAAAGAGAAAAATATGACTACTAACCTCCCCTTCCTCAACAAAACTGTTCTCGTGACCGGCTCCGGACGCGGGATCGGACGTGCAATAGCCTTGCACTTTGCAACCCTCGGTGCGGACGTGGTGATCAACTTCTTCCGCAACCGCAAACCCGCAGAATCTACCGCCAACGAGATCATAGCACTGGGACGGCGTGCCCTCGTCGTTAAAGCGGACGTAGGCGATCTCGACGACATCACGCAGCTCTTCGACCAGGTCGAAGCTGAGTTTGGCGGCCTCGATTTTTTCGTCCATAATGCTGCTTCGGGCTATAACCGCGAAGTGATGCAGCAAAAGCCGCGCGGCTGGGAGTGGACGATGAATATCAACGCACGTGCCTTGCTTTTCGCTGCTCAACGTGCCGCCCCTTTGATGGAAAAACGCGGTGGTGGGAGCATCATCAGCATCACCAGCCCGGGCGCGGATTATGTCTTGCCTGAGTATGTCGTTGTGGGAGCCAGCAAAGCGGCTTTGAACGCCATCACGCGTTATCTGGCAGTTGAGTTTTCTTCAAAGAATATCGTTGTGAACGCGATTTCCCCCGGCGTGGTCGAGACGGATGCCCTCAAGCATTTTGACGCCATGCGTGAAGACGAAAACCTGATCGAAAAGACAGCCAAAGCCACCCCGGCGGGGCGCCTCGTCACGCCCGATGAAGTGGCAGGTGTAGTCGCCTTTTTAGCCAGCCCTGCTGCCGCGATGATCCGCGGGCAGGTGATCACGTTGGATGGGGGCTATTTGTTGCAGATGAAGAGTAGGGAGTAGGTTGACAGAAGTCAAGAATGCCATTCAGGAAAATCTAATGGAGGTAAATAATCATGAAATTATCAGATGCAGAAAAACTAAATATTTTGCTAAACCAACTGAATGCCGCTTCTGGTCAAATTGATCGACGTCAGCATAATGAAGATAAAATTTTTGAATGGGCAATAACTACCTTATTGGCTGTATTTGGTGTTGTGTTAGCCTTATCTGGTTCTGGCTATACCTTTTCAAATCTTGTTGCGGTGAAAATTATTGCATCTTTTTTAGTGATAATCCCTACAATAATCTTTATCGTTCGTGTGCTGTCAGAGCGAAAGAGTATTGCTCGACAAGGAATAGTGATTGACCGAATTCGAAATGAATTGAATTTTCTCAAAAAAGGCTATTACATCAAGGATGAATATTTACTGCCTGATGAGTGGCATGGTAGTCTTTCAAAATCCCTACGGAAACGTAAAACACCCTATATCTACGCCATTATTTTAACCGTACTCTTAGTTGGGGTTGTAACAACGATTTGGATGATTTTGTAACTATTAAAAAAGAGGATGTGACTGGCCGAGCTGTGAAGCCTTTTGCTATCAGGCACGACTTTTGATGTATGGCTGATTGTTTAAATATCCCAGTGCCAACGAAGCCACCGCCGTCCACGCCATAACCTTGAACTCCCCGGCTTTCAAGGCATCTTCCAGCTCTTCCCTGCTCAAAACCAATAATTCCTGATCTTCGAGATCATCGCTGTTCGGCTCAACGACATATTTCGCATCCAATGCCAGAAAGAGATGCATGGTCGCCACGCCGCGATTGGGGTCTACGATATAGCTGCCGAGATTAACCCATGTTGGCGCTTCATAGCCCATCTCCTCGCGTAACTCTCTTTTAGCGGTATCAAGTGGAACTTCGTCCGTCTCGATCATCCCACCGACGGGCGCGAGCGATGTGCCTTCGATGGCATATTTGCTTTGGCGGAAGACGAGGAACTTCCCATCTTCTCTGCGCGCAAGCACGATCGCTGCGCTAGGGATCGTGACCCATGCCCAATCAGGAATTATTTCTCCATCTGGTAGTTCAATTTTATGCTTTTCTACAGATAAGAATTTGCTATGATCTAGGATCATTTCTTTCGAAAGGGTTTTCCACGGACGCAGTTTTTTCTTCTTCATTTTTATCTCGCAAAACCTTCTAAAATAGCAAAGCCATACAAA
Source organism: Anaerolineae bacterium (assembly GCA_018648605.1). GTDB lineage: Bacteria > Chloroflexota > Anaerolineae > Anaerolineales > Villigracilaceae > Desulfolinea. Next base: position 2,199 of record JABGQU010000004.1, read on the forward strand.
GTTTGTCGTAATACTTCCCATCCAGTTTGCGCGCTTTTCTCTTTATTCCCTCTACTTCAAAACCTGCCTTTTCATAAAGGTGAATGGCGACTTTATTGGTGTTGTAAACTTCCAGCTCAATGCGTTCTAAGCCTTTTTCTTTTGCTCTCTCTATTGCCGTGTTGAGAAGTTTTTTACCAAGCCCCTGTCCGCGATATTCTTTGTCTATGCCCATGCCCAGCACGCCAACATGTGTGAAGCCTTCTTTTTCAAAAGGGTGAATATCGCACCAACCAACAACCGTCTCATCAGTAATGGCGACGAGATGCACAATATCTTTGGCAATCTTTTTTAGGACAAATTCTTTTACATTTTCAAGCGGAGGGGCTTTCAGACGCCCCAAATAAAATCTTTCTCTTGCGACGCTATCAAAGCAAGCATGAAAACTCTCAATATATGCTTCGGTTATTTGAATAATTTCTATATCATTTTTCATATTGATCTTCTTTCATTTTCAAGCCCCCATTACAAAATTAAGGCAAATAACCTTTTAGAAAACGCGCCACGTGCGTCGCTATATCAAAAGGGGGCAATAGCTTTTTGGGGACTGCCTTACGCATCGTTGCAGTGTACATCACGGGGCCCAACAAAGTAGCAAGAATATGCAATGGATGTCCCTTTTGCAGTTTACCCTCTTCTTGATACTGAGCAATTATCTTTCCCATACCCAGAAAAATATTTAACGGCTCGTCAATAGAATCAACCAATTCAGGGTGGCGGGATATTTCTGAGAGAAGTGCTGAAACGAAGCCACCATGCTTAACTGCTGCATCCTCATAGGCCTGAACCATTCGGGTCAGATCAGCCTTGATATCACTGGTGTATTGCGCAGCCGATGCTAAATCTGTCCCGCTGATGATCGATGACATGGCTTGCTTTACCAATTTTTGTTTACTGCCATATTTCCGAAAGAGGGTTACTTCACTGACATTGGCTGCATTTGCCATTTCTTTGGTTGTCGCCCCTGTATAGCCGCGTTCAGCGACAACTTTCATCACAGCATAATAAATTTTCTCATCTTCAAGAATTTTAGGCATTTCTTGCTCCAAAATAAGGCCGTCCGGATTTCGCGTGCGTCACACCAACTTCGATAAATAGATGCTAATAGATAAAAAAAATTGCCTGTCGAAGGGCAGTTTCTTATCGTTTTAGTGCGACGCACTCTCTTTTCTCGTTAAGCATTTTATCATATGTTAGTATTGACTAACAATAAAACAAATGATATTATATTAGCAAGTAATCACTAACAATAAAGGTTTTGACTCCGCGAGGAGCATGTTTTAGCGACGAAGCGGTCTCATTTCCATAAGATTGCTTCCTTGAGCAATAGCCCTCCTCGCAAATTCACCTAAGGAGAAAGAATTGTTCCCTGTCATCCTCCAATCCCTCCTGCTCGCATCTTCGGGCTTGCTCTCAGTCGGCTCGATCACCCTCGTCATTTTGCTGCTCATCTCCGATCGCGGCTGGCGAAACGGGCTGGGCTACGCCCTTGGATACACCAGCGCCTACACCACCATTGGCATATCGGTTGTGCTGCTGGGCTATAAAAGCGCAGAAAATGCGCCCCGCGAGCCAAGTCTCTTTTTTCCCATTCTTTTGCTCATCTTCGGAACCCTGCTCCTTTGGATCGCATTCCGAAATTGGCGCAAACCAGTGTCAGATGAGCAAGATGAACCCCGCTTTTTCTCCATCGTCGATAAAATGACCCCACAAAAATCTTTCGGATTTGGCGCACTGGTCTCCGTCATCAACTTCAAAAATCTGGCACTTTTCCTCACCGCCTTATCCGTCGTCGTCCTGAGCGAGTTCGCCATTAGCCAGAAGCTCATCATCACCCTGCTCGTCGCACTCGTTTTTTGCCTTTCCGTCATCATCCCCGTCAGCATCTATCTCGCCTTCCCCAAAGGCGCAAAAGAAACGCTCAACGGCATCAAGGAATTCCTGAATCGCCACAGCCGCCCTATCGGCATTTTTGCCCCCCTTCTTTTTGGATTAATTTTCTTAATAAAAGGATTTACCGGTTTATTATGACCAATACAACCCCCTTCATTCTCCCTTTTTCGGATATAAACGCCCGTGATTTAGGCTTGGTCGGCGGCAAAGGAGCGAATCTCGGCGAGATGACGAATGCCGATTTCCCCGTGCCCCACGGCTTTTGTGTCACCACCACAGCCTTCGCAGCATTTATCGCCACCGCACCCGATGCCGAAGGGCTTTATGCCCTGCTGGATACCATCTCCACCGACGATCTCGACAGCGTCCGAGAGATCGGTGAGCGTGTGCGTCAGACCCTGCTGGAAGTTCCCATCCCCAACGAGATTGCGGATGCCCTCCGCTACGCCTGGCAGGAAATCGGCGCAGATGATGCCTACGCCGTCCGCTCCAGCGCAACCGCCGAAGATCTGCCTGATGCCTCCTTTGCCGGTCAGCAGGATACTTATCTCAATATCATCGGCGAAGATGCCTTATTAGATGCCGTCCGCCGTTGCTGGGTTTCTCTTTTCACCGATAGAGCGATTTTATATCGTGCGCAGAATGATTTTCCGCATCGAGAAGTCTTGCTCTCTGTCGTCGTGCAGAAAATGATTATGTCCGAGAAATCGGGCACGCTCTTTACCGCCGATCCACTTACGGGGCATCGGCATACCGTATCTATTGACGCAAGTTTTGGTTTGGGGGAAGCGTTAGTGAGTGGCTTGGTCACGCCCGATGCTTATCGTGTCGATAAACGGACGATGACGATCATCGAGCGTCAGGTTTCGGAGAAGGAAGTCGCCATTTTCCCAGAAAAAGGTGGCGGTACACGCCAAGAGATGCTAGATGCTCACAAACGGAAGCAAGCCGCTCTCACGGACGACCAGATCCTGAAATTAGCTGAGATGGGGGCGAAGATCGAATCCCATTATGGCAGTCCGCAAGACATCGAGTGGGCAATCGCTCCCCCCACCCAACCCTCCCCCCTCAGGGGGGAGGGCAAGGGAGGGGGGCAACTCTATTTATTGCAAACCCGCCCTGTCACATCGCTCTATCCCATTGATGGGCTGAAATCTCCCGACGATAGTTTGCACGTTTTCTTTAGCATGGGGCATCAGCAGAATATGACGCGCGCGATGCCCCAGCTGAGTATGTCCACTTTCCCGAACCTTGCTTCCTTTGCGCTGCCTTTGGAGAAGACGAGTGATTTTTTGCGTTTTAGCGGCAATCGGCTTTTTATTGACGTGACATTGGCGCTGCGTCACCCAATCTTGCGAAGGGTGATTTCTGCGGTACTCTCTCAATTTGATGAGTTGGTTCCGCAGGCGTTTCAGCTTGCCACGCAACGACCCGAATTCAAGCGACCGCACGGTTTGCATTTCTCTTTTGGGATGCTGAAAGGTGTAGCGGGGGGCGCACGCAAAGTATTCCACGGACTCTGGCGGCGTGATTTGAGCGGTTTCGTTGTTCAAACGAATGCGCTGATGGATGAATATATTGCTGAGATAAGCCGCCACCTGCGTTCATATCCGCATGGCAAAGCGCAGATTGAAGCCGTGCTAGCTTCGATGCCAGAGCTTTTTCCGGTCTTCCTGCACTGGGTGCCGGAAGCCGCTGCCGGGATTGCTGCTACGCGCTTGCTACCAAAGCTTGCAAGCCGCTGGCTTTCGCCGGATGAAGTGGAAGCGCTTACTCTGGGCATCCCCGGCAACGTGGTCAATGAGATGAATCTAATGCTCAGCGATCTCGCAGAACTGGCTCGCCAAACCCCGGAGCTGGCAGAGCAATTCAAACATCTTGGGGAGGATGCAGGTCTTTGGCTGGCGAATATCGCCAGAATCGAAGGTAGTGCGCCATTTTTAGAAGGTTGGGAGAATTTTCTGGCATTTTATGGCTCACGTGGGCCATCTGAGATTGATATAAGCTTGAAACGCTGGCAGGAAGACCCGCTGCCTGTGCTGCGGGTGATCGCTGGAAATATCGAAAAGAATGTGAGCAGCCGTGCGCTATTTGACGCGCAGGCGCAAGCGCGTGAAGCCGCTTTTACTAAATTATTAGATGCCGCTGGGCATGGGCTTTTCGGTAAACTTCGCCTTCGTCTCTTCAAGCGGCTCTACCATGTACTCGTTGAAGCAGGCGGGATGCGTGAACATCATAAATTCATGGCAGTACGCTTTTTCTGGGTGCTCAGAGAACTCCTTAAAGAGAATGCGACCGAATTGGTGAACGATGGGAAGCTGCTTGCACCCGACGACATCTGGTTCCTGACATGGTCAGAATTATTGGCTATTTGGGATGATAAAGAGACTTCTTGGCATGAAATCGTAGCACAACGGCAAGAAGACTTCGCTCACCACCTAAAATTAACACCCCCAGCGGTTATCACCAGTGATGGCGAGACGCCGATTGTGCAATATCGCGTGGATGATGCACCTCCTGGTGCCTTGGTGGGGAATCCTGTCTCGGCTGGGATTATCGAGGGAATAGTACACGTTATCCATGACCCAACGACCGAGATCTTGCAACCGGGCGAAATCTTAGTTGCACCTTTTACAGACCCGGGCTGGACGCCGCTTTTCATCAACGCTGCTGGACTAGTAATGGATATTGGTGGCGCGCTGGCTCACGGTTCTGTTGTTGCTCGGGAATATGGTATTCCTGCTGTAGTTGGCGTTCGTGATTCTACGATGAAACTAAAAACTGGTCAGCGTGTGCGCGTGGATGGGAATCGGGGGATTATTGAAATACTGGATTAATTACTAGCAAGGCTAATCTACACTTCCCGGAAAGATTATCGGCACCCCACTGATCGGGTGCGGAACCACGTCCACAGGCGTGCGATATGCGGCGCTGATCTTTTCGGCGGTCAGCACTTCTTGCGACGTGCCTAACGCTTCAAGCTTTCCATCCACCAGCAAGGCAACCTTATCCGCAGCCAGCGAGACTAAATTCAGATCGTGCAGCGCCATCACCACTGCCAGTTTTTCCTCGCGCGCCAACTTCTGCACCAACGCCAATAAACGCGTCTGATATTGTAGGTCAAGATGATTGGTCGGCTCGTCCAGTAAGAGGACGGGCGTTTTTTGTGCCAACGCGCGTGCCAGTAACACACGTTGTTGCTCGCCGCCTGAAAGCGCCCCGATCTGCTGTTGCGCATAATCACTAAGTTGCGTCTGCGCCAGCGCCCATGCCACGATCTCACGATCACGCGCACCCTCACGCCCCAGCCAGCCCATATACGCCGTGCGTCCCATCATCACTGCTTCTTCGACGGAATACGCTCCGCCGAGCTGTTGTGCCTGTGGGACGACTGCCAGATTCCGAGCGCGTTCCGCTATTCCTAACTTGGTCACGTTTCGCCCCCTGACCCGAACTTGCCCGGCTTCAATAGGCAGGGTGCCGCTCGCTGCACGGATCAGCGTGGTCTTGCCCGCCCCGTTGGGGCCGATCAAAGCAAGAATCTCGCCCGCTTCCACAGCGAAGGAAATCTCATGCAAAATACGCCGCTTGCCATAGGATGCGCTAAGGGTAGAAACTTCCAGCATCGCTACCAAAAGACTTCTCGTTTCGCACGCCGTAAAATCCACAAGAAAAAAGGTGCGCCCGCCAAGGCCGTGACAATGCCAACCGGCAGAGTCGATGGGGCGATCAATATCCGCGCCAGCATATCCGAGAAGAGCAGCAGACTGCCGCCTGCCAGCATAGAGAGGGGAAGTAGGCGTTTATAGTCCGCGCCCCACAGGATGCGTAGAATATGCGGCACGATCAATCCAACAAAACCGATCACGCCCGAGAAAGCGACCGCGACCGCCGTTGTGAGCGAGGCGACAATAATCACAAATATCTTTGCGCGGCGGATGTCCAGTCCCATTTGTTGGGCTTCTTCTTCGCCAAATTGGAGCACGTTTAGAATATGCCCCGAAAAGGTCAGCAATCCCATCCCGACCAGCATATAGGGCAGTACAGCCAAAACAGGTTGCCAGCCTGCTATGGGCGAGCCGCCCAGCAAAAAGGTGATCGCGCGGTGAATTTGTAGATCGGTGCCCAGCATTAGTGTAGATGTTAGGGCAGAGGCAAATGCGCCCACTGCCACGCCTGCCAGGATGAGGGTAGTTAGCGGAACCATGCCATTTACCCGTGCTAGATTGTAGACCAGAAGCACGGTCAGGATCGCGCCCGTAAACGCGCCGATCGGGATCAGATACAAACCTAACTGTCCACTGATCCCGTTGAGGGTCATCATTAACACAGCACCTAATCCCGCCCCCGATGCGACGCCGATCAGATATGGGTCGGCGAGGGGGTTGCGGAATAAGCCTTGATAAGCGGCGCCGCTACTGGCGAGGGCTGCGCCCGTCAGCGCGACGAGCAAGGTATGCGGCAGACGCAGGGAAAGAATGATCGCCTCGTGAGCAGTTGACCAGTCGGCGAGCAGATGGACGAAGGGCAATTGCCCCGCCAAAATACGCAGGATGGTTTGTGGTGGAATCCAAACTGCGCCCAGCGCGATGCTAAACAGCAATGCGCCGAGGAGCAGCAGGGTGTTGAATAGGTAGGGGTGACGACGAATCATAAGGTTGATTCGTCATTGCGAGGGAGCGAAACAATTTCCACGATAGTGTGGGAGACTGCCACGTGGCTATCGCCCTCCTCGCAGTGACGTAATTTACTTTACTCCCAAATGCCAGGATGCAGAAGTTTGGCAGTCTCTTCCAATCCATCCACAAGGCGTGGACCGGGGACGCTCAGGATATTCGGATCGATGCTGTATATAGCGCCCTCTTGCACGGCGATGATCGCATCCCAACCGGCGCGCTCGGCGACGCTTTCGGGCGTGACGCCATATAGAGCATCTCCCAGCAAAATGATCTGCGGGTTGACAGCGATCAACTGCTCGGCGCTGATCTGTGTATAGTCGCCTTGCAATTCGGATGCAGCGTTTAAACCACCTGCGGTGTTGATGATGTAATCAATGAAAGTGCCGGAACCGGTTGTCCACGGGTTGGCGGGATCAGTGGCATCCAGTTCGTAGAAGACAGTTGGCATATATGAAAGTGGCATGATCTTTCCTTGAACAGCCTTGACGCGCGCATCAAGATCGGCGACGAGGGTTTCTGTCTCGTCTATATGACCGGTCAATGCGCCAAAATCGCGCAGGTTCTCCCAGAGTTCTTCGTAAGTGGTCGGGTTTGCCTGCCAGTAGACTTGTAGACCAAGTTCTTGTAAGGCAGCTACTTGTTCGGCGGAGATGATCTCGGCAGCGACGACCAGGTCAGGCTCTAGGGCGAGGATCGCTTCGGTGGGCAGGTCGCCCCAGAGAGAGCCGATGCTGGGCAGTGCGAGGGCTTCTTCGGGATAGAGCGACATATCTTCGCGCCCAATGAGCTGCTCCCCAGCACTGATTGCGAAGAGTGTTTCGGTCGTGGATGCAGAGATGGACAAAATGGCTTGCGGGTATTCGCTAAACTCAAGTTTATTGCCCATATCATCGCTGAAGAACATCATTTCAGGAGCAGGTGCCTCCACAGCCGGAGCGTTTTCGGGAGCGCAGGCTCCCAGCAGAAGGGCGAGACTGAGCATGGTCAGGATAAAAAAAATGGTCTTTTTCATAAGATTGAATTTTCTCCATTGATCGAAAAATAGTATCTAGTGTATTTGTACGCCAGAATCAAAATCCCCTGTACGAAGGCAGGGGAGGGGTTTATGAGAATACTTGTCTTTGTTCCACCTCCTTTCCGCGAGTTTTGTGGAAACCAAATAAGGCGGGCGACCTGGCTTGGTTCGTTCGAGGAAACGAACCCTACAGTTGCGCGACAGCACCGGACTTCGTTACTTGTGGAAACGTCACCGGTTTCGCCATTAAACCTTCCCTTTCAGGAGATAGGTACCTTATTTGAATCTGGCTAAATTGCTAAGGTGCTACTTGCTGATTTGAATTGTACAACAGTTTTTGAGATTTATGGAGGAGCTTTCGAATTAAAAATATGATACAGGGTGGATTTTAATCAGATTCTCACCTTTTGATAATATGATAAGCATGTCTAATGGGTTGTATGAACTTGATATTCATTGGTAGAAAGAGTCAGGCAACTCTCATATTTATCGGTGTTGCATATTGCGCATTGTTTTTACGTTCAGGAGATCGTATGTTACGAAAAAAGATGTATTTTATTGTACTAGTAACTTTATTAGCCGTATTTCTTACAGCCTGTGCTTCGGAAGAAGCACAGGCTAGCCCATTGATCGGTGCAGTAGCGCCTGACTTCACACTGGATGATGCAATCGGAAGCCAGACGTCTCTCAGTGATTTTTCTGGCGAACCTGTCTTGTTATTTTTCCACATGGCGGTTGGCTGACCGCCTTGTATGCAGCAGATCGTGGATCTGCAAAATAGTTCTAGTTTCCAAGCTCTTAATGTTCAAGTAATCAGCATTGCACGTGATAGCGTTGCAGAGCAAGCTCCTGAATCTCAATCATTAGGAATCACCAACGTGCCGATGCTCTCTGATCCAGATTTACAAGTTGCAGCAGCTTATGATGTCCTTCAATGGGCAATTGATAATGGTGAACCAAGCCATACATTTATTTTAGTTGATGCAGAAGGAAAAATTCGCTGGATCAAAGATTATGGTGCGCCAGACAACCCTGATCGTACAATGTATGTTGAAGTGAACGAATTGGTTGATCACGTAGAAAACAACTTGCCTTAGAAAAAAATATTTCCCCTATAAAAAAGAGACCTGTTGAAAAAAAGCAGGTCTCTTTTTATATACGTTTAGTGTTTTACCCCATCCGCCCGGTGATATAGGCTTCAGTTAGTTCTTCTTTCGGGCGAGTAAATATCTCGGTCGTATCGTTGAATTCGATTAATTCCCCCAACCAGAAGAGACCGGTAAAGTCGGAAACACGTGCTGCCTGCTGCATATTATGCGTGACGATGACGATGGTGTAGTCTTCTTTTAATTCAGCGATCAAGTCCTCGACATGCCCCGTTGCAATGGGGTCAAGCGCGGAGGTAGACTCATCCATCAAAATTACTTCGGGCTGCACGGCGATGACACGCGCAATGCAGAGACGTTGCTGTTGCCCTAGCGAGAGACTGAGCGCCCCTTGCTTTAGATCATCTTTGACATCATCCCAGAGTGCGGCTTTACGCAGACTTTCTTCGACGGTTTTTTCTAATGAAGATTTGTCTTCAGCGAGACCCAATACGCGCGGGCCAAAGGCTACGTTATCAAAAATCGATTGCGGGAAGGGATTGGGCGTCTGGAAAACCATCCCTACTCGTTGACGGAGTTCTACCACATCAGTTTCAGCTGTGTAGATATCTTCGCCGTGTAGACGGATACTGCCTTCCACACGCGTACCGGAGATTGTGTCGTTCATCCGATTCAGGCAACGCAGATAAGTCGATTTTCCACAGCCGGAGGGTCCGATCAGGGCGGTCACTTTGCGGGGCATGATGTCCATATTGATATTGGACAGCGCTCGCTTTTCCCCGTAGTAGAAGTTGAGTTTTTCTATAGAATAAACTGGCTCGATATTTGTCATGGCGTGATTTTACCGTAAAAAATGCGTGTTGCGTAATATTTTTCAGGAGCGATTTGCATTATTTGGATTAAGTTTTTACGTTATAATTCCGCACGATGAAACGTATCCTCTTATTTACCTTCTTACTTATCTTTTTGGCCTCCTGCTCCGCTGGCGGAGAAGGTGCCGCAGACTCCCAACCCCAAACGTATATTGAAAATAAAGGCTCGGATACCATTGTCAATTTGGCGTTGGCGTGGGCGGAGCAATATCAAACGGACCACCCCGATATTCGTTTATCGGTAACAGGTGGAGGATCGGGGACCGGTATCGCATCGCTTGTTAATGGAACGGTGGATATCGCCAATGCATCTCGCCAGATCAAGCAGAAAGAGATCGAACTCGCATCCGAAAAAGGGATTCTGCCCGTTGAGCATATCATCGCACGAGATGCGATAGCGGTGATCGTTAATCCTGAAAATCCTGTCACTGAGCTGACTTTGCAGCAGATATCTGATATTTATAGCGGGGTCTACACCAATTGGAGTGAAGTTGGCGGCGAGGATCGGCCGATCGTGCGCCTTTCTCGTGAGACCAATTCTGGCACACATGTCTACTTTTTGGAAACCGTATTGCGTCTGGGCGATAAAGAGTCCACGACGCTTTTTTCTACCAATACGCTCTTGCTGCCTTCATCTGAGGGCATCATCGTTGAAGTGCGCCAGAACCCGAACGCCATCGGCTACGACGGTTTAGGTTATGTACCGCACGACCTGAAGGTGATCGCGATTGCGCCTGAAGTTGGTGACGATTATATTTTGCCTTCGGTAGAGACGGTCAACTCTGGCACTTACCCGATTGCGCGTGATCTTTATATGTATACGAATGGCGAGCCGACTGGCGTGGTAGCAGAATACCTTGCCTGGATCATGTCTGCCGAAGCACAAGAAATTGTTAGAAAACTGGGCTTTGTGCCGATAAATTAAACGATTATGTCACTGCGAGCCAGCTTTTTTTGCGAAGCAATCTCCTCGACAATGATGGAGACTGCTTCGCAAAAAGACGCTCGCAGTGACGTATTTGCGGAGAACAGATGGAAAAAGACCTAAACTGGCGCGAATTCCTTATTACTCGCCTTATCAAATTTTCTGGCTACTCAGCCATTATTTTCGTTTCCCTGATCTTCTTCTTCTTACTCAAAGAAGGTCTGCCCACTCTGGCCGAAGTCCCACTCGGCGATCTTTTCTCCCTGCGCTGGTATCCTATCGAAAGCCGTTATGGCATCCTGCCGCTCATCACAGGCTCGTTGCTCGTGACGGTTGGGGCGGGATTAATTGCTGTGCCTTTCGGGATCGGGACAGCAATCTACCTCGCTGAGATCGCCCCGCGCTGGGTGCGGAATTTGCTCAAACCCCTGGTGGAATTATTAGGCGGATTACCCTCCGTCGTGCTCGGATTTTTAGGAATTCTCATCCTCTCGCCGACACTCCGCGTGACCCTGAACTTGCCAACTGGCTTAACAGCATTAACCGGGTCCCTGCTCTTGGGTGGGATCGCCATCCCGACCGTTGTCTCGATATCCGAAGACGCACTGGATGCCGTTCCAAAATCCTACCGTGACGCAGCACTCGCCCTCGGCGCAACCCGCTGGCAAACGATCTGGCGAGTCACATTACCTGCCGCCCGTTCTGGCGTCTTAACCGCCGTCATGCTCGGTGTCGGGCGCTCCATCGGCGAAACGATGACCGTGATGATGGTCACCGGTAACGCGCCCGTCCTGGCTACCGGCCTTGCAGATTTATTCTCTCCTGTCCGCACAATGACAGCTACTATTGCCGCCGAAATGGGCGAAGTGGCAAACGCGAGTACCCATTATCATGTGCTCTTCTTTATCGGCATGGTCTTATTCCTGATCTCGCTCTTTGTTAATGTCACTGCTTCAGCAATTGTTTTCCGACAGAAGAAACGCGCGGAACGGATTTTGTCATAATTCTGTAGGGGTGTGGTCTCCACGCCCAGGGCGAGAGAACGTCGCTCCTACACAACTATAACCTTATGAATAATTTTTTCACAAAAAACCGAGAACTCACCGAAAAATTGGGATTCTCCCTCCTAACCTTGATGACCTTGTTGACCGTTATCCCCATCATCGGGACGGTCATCTATATCATTGTGCAGGGTGCGCCTGCTATGTCTTGGGAATTCATCACGGGTTTTCCTCGAGACGGGATGCGTGAGGGCGGCATTCTCCCCGCCATTATTGGAACATTCTACTTAACCCTTGGCACTGCTATTTTCTCCGTGCCACTTGGGATAGCGGCTGCAATTTATCTTTCTGAGTACGCCCCCGATAACCGCGCTACCCGTTTAGTTCGCTTGGCGATCATCAATTTGGCAGGTATCCCCTCTGTCGTTTATGGTCTCTTCGGGTTGGGGCTTTTCGTCCTCTTTCTGAAATTTGGAACGAGTATGCTCTCTGCCTCTTTAACTCTTTCCATTATGACCTTGCCGGTTATCATCAGCACCGCTGAAGAAGCCTTGCGAGCTGTGCCTCAATCTTTCCGTACCGTCAGCATCTCTCTTGGCGGTACACGTTGGCAAACCATCCGCCGCACCGTTTTACCAGAAGCTTTGCCCGGTATTATCACAGGCGTTATTCTTGGACTCGAGCGTGCCGCAGGTGAAACTGCACCGATTCTCTTCACAGGTGCCGCCTTCTTCTTGCCGCGTCTGCCCCACAGTCCCTTCGATGCGACGATGGCATTGCCCTATCATCTTTTTGTCATCTCTACGCAAGTCCCTGAGATGCCTGTCCAAATCCAATACGGGACAGCGCTAGTCTTGCTGGTCTTCGTTCTTGGCATGAATATGATCGCTACCCTCATCCGCTCACGAGCACGAGCGAAGCGTCAGTGGTAGCATATCTGTAAGGGTGGGTCTCAGACCCGTCTCTACCAATACTAATAATGAAAAACAAAATCGTAATCGAAAATCTCACTCTCCAATACTCCGACGGGACAGAGTCCCTTAACGGAATTAGCCTGGAAATCCCCGCCAACGCCACAACCGTGCTATTTGGTCCGGCGGGAGGTGGTAAATCATCCTTGTTGCGCTGCCTGAATCGGCTCAATGACCTGGCTGACGTCGAGAGCGTATCGGGGCGCATCCTGCTCGATGGAGAAGATATCCTCGATCTGAAAATGGATGTGACCGCACTGCGTCGCAAAGTTGGTATGGTCTTTGCCCGCCCAGTTGTCTTGCCTTTTAGTATTCGCGGCAATCTCACTTATGGTCTCGAGCTCGCAGGCGAAAAACGCAAATCGCGCCACGATGAAGCCGTCGAGCGCAGCCTGAAACTTGCCGCTCTTTGGGAAGAAGTCCACGATCGTCTTGATGACCCCGCCATCGCTCTTTCTGGTGGGCAACAGCAACGACTCTGTCTTGCGCGCTCCCTCGCTCTTGAACCAGAAGTGCTTCTGCTCGATGAGCCAACATCCGGTCTTGACCCGATCTCGACGAGCAAGGTCGAAGAGGCCCTTGACGAACTCAAAAAGCAATATACCGTCATTCTCGTACCACATTCCGTACAGCAGGCGGCACGCACATCTGATTACGCTGCCTTTTTCCTACAAGGCAAATTGATCGAGTATGCCCCCGGTACCGATATTTTTACTAATCCCCAGCATCAACGCACCGAAGATTATGTGACAGGGCGGTTTGGATAGAGTGCCTTTTAAAATTTCATTTTATAAAGCGAGGTAGATTATGCGTAAAACATTTGAGCACGAAATTCAAAAACTTAAAGATAGTATTCTGGCTTTAGGTAGCATGGTAGAACAAGCTATTCTTGATTCGGTAGATGCTCTTAAAGAAAGAGATATTCCTCGCTCGCAAAAAATATATGATGATGATGAAATAATCAATCAAAAAAGATTTGCGATTGAGAATGCTGTCATGATCGCAATTGCGACTCAACAGCCGATGGCACACGACTTGCGTCTGCTTGCTTCCATTTTGGATGTAGCCGGTGAGCTCGAACGAATGGGCGATTACGCCAAAGGCATCGCCAAGATCAACATCATCATGGGCGAACAAAAACTGCTCAAACCTCTAACAGACTTGCCGAGAATGGCGGAGAAAAGTGCCGATATGCTTCATCGTGCATTAACTGCCTTTATTGAAGAAGACGTAAAAGCGGCAGAAAGTATTCCTGCAGAAGACGATGTGATCGATGCACTTTATACACAGATTTATCATGACATGATCACATATGTTATGGCAGATCCTACTGGAATTGAACGCTCCAATTGGCTGATCTGGGCAGCGCATAACCTCGAACGCGTGGGTGATCGCGTTACCAACATCTGCGAACGCACTATTTTTATCGCCACCGGCGAAATGGAAGAAGCGGATGTGAGCGATGACGAAATGACTATCTAGCTGATCGTGAGCAATAAAAGAAGAGTCCTTTTTCTGTGCACAGGCAATTCCTGCCGCTCACAGATGGCTGAAGCAATTGTAAACGCCCGCCTTAGTGAAACCTGGCGGGCGTTTAGCGCTGGGACAGAGCCTTCGGGATATGTGCACCCCTTGGCAATAAAGGCTCTGTCCGAAATTGGTATTCAACATGAGGGGATGTCAAAGCATACGGACGAGTTCCGTGAAGTCGATTTTGATCTCGTCATTACCGTTTGCGGCGATGCGGCGGAGAAGTGCCCCATCTGGCTAGGTCGTGGAGCGAAGCAACATATCGGCTTTATCGATCCCGCTGACGCGACAGGTACAGACGAAGAAAAGATGAAGGTCTTTCGGAAAGTGCGGGATGAGATTGGGGAGCAGATTTCTGTATTTTTGGAGAGTTTTTAGAAGATGAATACCCTAAAGATTTCAAAAATCTTTAGGGTGTTTTTATCCGTTTTTCAAAATCCCTAAATCCTTCCAATTTGCATAGTTGGGGAAAACGTTCTGTTGGTTAGGATTCGCTAATCGTTTTAGCAAAACTTCGCTAAGGACATCACGAAAATCAGTGGTGACGGCCAGATCGCCGGGACCGTAGAGATTCTCCGCTGATAGCCCGGGCCACTCACCGTAGACTTTGCCACCATTCACGTTGCCACCGAGAATGAACATCAGGTTGCCATGACCATGATCCGTTCCACCGCTGCCGTTTTCGTACGTTCTACGTCCAAATTCGGACATGGTGATGAGGGTAACGCGTTTGGCGCGCTCGCCTAGATCTCGGTAAAAAGCTGATATAGCGGAAGCAAGTCCACTCAGGAGCGCGGGCATCGTTCCATCCAAAACACCCTGTTGATTGTGCGTATCCCAGCCGCCTATATCAATGCTGGCGACTTCCATTCCTATTTCGGCTTTGGCAATTTGCGCAACTTGTTGCAATGCCATGCCGAAATCTGTTTCGGGATATGTTGCTTCGCCTTCGGGCGTGTAGGTGGAAGTGTCAATTTGACTGAGGGCGTTCATTGCCGAGAAGGTCTCTGCTGCTATGCTGTCAAAGTTGGAGCCAAGCGAGTAGAGCGATGCCATATTTTGTTGAAGTTGCGCGAGGTTATTTGTGCGCCCTTGCAGATGAAAGTCTTCGATCGACGTGAGGGTGGTGACGGGAATAGGGCCGCGCAAAGAAGCCTGCATGATGCCGCCCATGCCGATTGCGCGAAAAGGGGATTCGTTTAGCCAAGGTGCACTCTGGAGATGCCGACCGATCCAGCCTGTGGTGAGATTTTTTTCACCTGGTGTGCCTCGTTCCATATAATCTTGTGCATCAAAATGAGAGTGTGTTGAATCGGGTGAGCCAACCGCGTGGATGATCGCCAGCGCAGATTCGTCCCATAGGTCTTTTAGTGGGCGCAGGGAGGGGTGCAGGCTGAAAAAACCATCGAGATCAATTGCGCTTTGATCGTTGCCCGTTTGGGGTTCAGGGATGGCTAATGTGGGGCGCAGTTCGTAATAGCGGGATTCAGCATGGGGGATAACCGCGTTCAAACCATCCATTGCACCACGCAAGAAAACTACCACTAAAATATCGCCTGCCGGTTCCACGCCCTGCGGTGCGAAGGACATGCGCGGCATCCAGGAAGGAGTGAGGGCAAAGCCACCCAGTGTGGCTGAAAGTTTTAGAAAATCTCGTCGAGAAAGTTTTGTTGTCATTTTTTCTCCTTATTTATGTACACGGAATACGCGGACGACACGGAAAAGGACTTATTTTACGGAAAAAAGAAAAAACCAAAAAAGTTTTGTCCGTGTTTTCAGTGTTTTTCCGTGTACAAAGAATCAGCGTACCTGGAAATGCGGCGAACCAAGAATTAGCCCTGCAATATCGGGCAAGTTCTTGTCGAGCGAGCCAGTTGATGCAAAATCGATTAGAATATCGCGAGCATCGCTTGGTAGTTTTTTACTCAGAAAGCGGATGCTCAAAAGGTCGACCAGGTCTTGTGCTGAAGCGGCATCTGCTGTGAGCGTGCTAAGGTTTATCGCCACACCCGGTACTTCGCCTGCTGTTAGCAAAAGCGCAAAATTCCAGCGGTTGAGCATCCCGCTCGTTGTTGCCCACCAGGCGGCATAATCGGGGTAGCCTGTTGGCGGCGACCAGAAGAAGGGCATTTGCCCCATCTGGCGCAGATACGTTGTGAGCGCGCGTGGCGTACGTTGGATCTTGGCATCGGTCACGCGCAGTGCAGAAATAAAGAATTCCAGCGGGCGTTTCATCTTTTGCCCTGCCGAGGCTTTAAATTCATCAGAATGAAGCAGCGTTCGCAGCATTTCACGCGTGTCGCCTGCGGTGCTAAGGAAGACCTGAGATAATTTTTCGATGAGGGATGCGGGCGGATCATCCGCGACGAAACGACGTGCCAGTTTTGTGCTGATGAAGCGTGCCGTCATGGGATGTTGCGCGAGCATATCCAAAATGATCTCACCATCTTCTATCCCCCCGCCCGCCGGGACGACCGTACCCAGAACTTGCTTCTGACCATCATCGTGTGCCTGCCTTCGAAAGGAGAACTGCCCGGGCTCTTGATTTCTATCGCGGAATCCTGTCACGCTCCAGCCTGTGAGCGTGCGTGCCAACTCGACGACATCTTCGTGAGAGTAGCCCCCATCCACGCCGACAGTGTGTAATTCGAGTAATTCGCGGGCATAATTTTCGTTGGGTGCGCGGCGTGTACTGGTGGCTTGATCGAGATAAACGAGCATTGCCGGGCTATGTGCTGAGGCAGACAGTAACTCGCCAAATTTCCCTAATGCGTAGGGTCGAATAACAGCTTGATCGTCATCTGTTTTGAGTACACGACACTGGTTTTTGACGATATAGATATTGAAATGATTCGTCCAAAAATCGACCATTACTTCATAGAGTTGGCTTGGGCTTTTCCACTGTTGTAAAAGTGTTGCCCCGATCAACTCCTGGATGGATTGAGCATCTTTCTCCAGATCAAGACGCTCTTTTGCTGTCATGGTGAGTGTCTTTAAATTCGAGAGAAGGTTCTCTACTTCGCTGTTATCGTGATTTTCCGGGAAGAGCTGCTCTTCGATATAGGCATCCAAACCGATGGAACGGGCGCGCGCCAACATCGCTGGCGTTACGCCGAAGGAGATGCGCTTGAGGGTATGCAGGAGGAGAGCCTCATCTGTTAGGGGAGGAGAAGCTGAGCCTGGATCGGGAGCAAGCGTGGGGTACGCAGGTTCCGCTTCTGCCAGCGAGGGTTGGCAGGCGGCGAGAGCCATCCCCGCGGCTAAAATCCCCGATGCTTTGAAAAAATCCCGTCTGCTTAGTTTTGAACTCATCTTGCCTCCTTCTGGAGCAAAGTCTTTTGATTTCTCTCTATTCTACTGAAGGGAATTTATGTGAGTGTTAGGGCGATGTAACGGGAATGTAAAAAAAAGCCTCTTTGGTTGTTTCCAAAGAGGCTTTTTTATGTAGTTGATCTTTTTAGTTGGCTGCGAACTTGGTTTCTATTTTTCTGTGGTGCGTAAACCTAAGATGATGGCAACAAAATAGGCCAAATATGCGAGTACTTCTGTGAGCGATGGATTACCGTTATAGCCGAAGAGAGCTTTGAGCATTGCGCCAAAAGTGCTGTTTTCATCCAAAATGGGATTGATATTCCAAAGATGTTCAATAATAGAAGGTATCCAGCCGACTTCATTGAACTCATGCACGCCATGTGCGACTAGACCCGCGGCGAAAAAGATCAACAGTATGCTGGTCACTTTGAAGAAACGTTCCAGATCGAGCCGAATGGTGGATGCGAAGATCGCCCACCCCAAGAGGATGGCGGTTGCAAAACCCAAACCCGCTCCGAGCAATGTTTGTTGCGCATCGCTGGTAAGAGTGGAAGCAGTTAGGAAAAGGGCTAGCTCTATACCTTCACGTAGTACAGCAAAAAAAGCCAGCCAGAAGAGGGCGCGTGTGCCGGTTTTGGCGGTAGCTTGTAGAACTTCGTTTTCTATATCACTTTTTAATGTTCGTGATTGACGTTGCATCCAGAAGATCATCCAGCTCAGGATTGCGGCTGCCAATAACATGGTGGTGCCTTCGAAAATTTCTTCGAAGGCACCTTCCAATTTAAGTCCAAAATTGGTGAGGGCTATACCACCAAGAAAGCTGATGATGATAGCGCTAAAAGTTCCCATCCAAACGGTCAGGGCGAGTTCTTCGTGTTTCATTTTTCGCAAAGCGCCGAGCACAATACCAATAATAAGTGCGGCTTCAAGCCCTTCGCGGAGTGTGAGTAAATAACTAGGGAGCATGTTTCCTCTTAGAACCTCTTTGATTGAATAATTTAGACAAAGCTTATCATAATTATTAAATATATCTGGGTGGTAATTAGTATGCATTTATAAATAACTCATGTTACGCAAAAAATGCCTTTCACAGACTTTCAGGCTGCCCTCACTCCTTCGACAGGCTAAGTACAACGCCTCCGCCCTTACATGCCCTTCAGGGTGCTCCCAAAGGGAGAAGGTTAGGATGAGGGAAAACGACAGTTTATTGCCCATCACTGCGTAACATGAGTATATAAAAACAGGACGGTATGTGCCGTCCTGTCAATTTCTCACTTGAAATGCGTCATCACCCGTGCTGGTGAGCGTTGCATCTGCAATTCATTTGCCATGAATTTCATCGGCGCATCAATATGCCGAAAGAAGGTTTTATAGCCTTCGCAGAGATAGTTTAGCCCAACTTCTCTACTGGGCGCTTTCGTAAAACGATTCTTCGGGCACTCGCCATGACAAGCAAAACGCACGTCGCATTCTTGACAGTATTTTGGCAGACCATCTTTCTTCGCCTGCCCAAATAGCTGTTGTTTTTTGCCGTTTACCAAATCCACCATGAGTGTTTGGGCAATATTGCCAAGTAGAAAATCTGGGTCAACGTAATGGTCACACGCGTACAAGTCGCCATTATGTTCAAGCGCCAGTGCCGAACCGCAGGTTTCGTTGAAAACGCAAATCCCGGCAGGAACGCCAAACCAATTTGCCAACGCCGATTCAAAGGTGGGGATGAAAATACGTCCCACATCTCGTTTTATCCACTCATCAAAGATCGTTGTTAAAAAATCTCCCCACTGTTTAGGACGCACCGAACGAGATGTAACCTGTGCTTCATGGTCTTCCTTATCCACAATAGGGATAAACTGGAGATACTCTGCTTTCAGCATATCTCGAAAGAAACGGTACACCTCCAGCGGATGATCGCCGTTCGCAGCGTTGACCGTGCAGAGGATGTTGTGCTCTACACGATATTTTTTCAATATCTTCAGCCCCGCAAGAACGCGCTCAAAGGTGGGCTTGCCTCCCTTATCTTGGCGATAGATG
The DNA here is from genome assembly GCA_018648605.1 of Anaerolineae bacterium. Lineage (GTDB taxonomy): Bacteria > Chloroflexota > Anaerolineae > Anaerolineales > Villigracilaceae > Desulfolinea. The sequence goes on from JABGQU010000004.1 coordinate 21,576, forward strand.
TCGTGAAGATGCGCGGGACCGTCAATACTGATCCCGACCAGATACCGATTTTTACGTAAAAACTTGCCCCACTCATCATCCAATAAAACGCCATTTGTCTGGATCGCAAAAGAAACACGCTGCTTTGGGCGTTTGAATTGATCTGCATATTGGGTTGCACGCTTGAAAAAATCCAAGCCCATCAACGTGGGTTCGCCACCCTGCCAGGTGATTGTCACATCCGGCGTAGGCTGCGACTGCACATATTGCTTGATATAGTTTTTCAACACTTCATCCGACATCCGAAAATCACTGCCGGGATAAAGAGATTCCTTCGAGAGAAAAAAGCAATAGGCGCAATCCAGATTACAGATCGCGCCAGTGGGTTTTGCCATCACATGGTAGGGGAGGGGGGCAACTTTCATTTTTTCTTCGTTGCCCCATAATATGCCGGAACAGTGATTCCGTAGATCGTGCAGAGGCGTTTATCCAGCATTCGTGAGCGGATGCGGGCATCAATCTTGTCGAGCGTATCTGCTGTAGAGATGACGGTTGGCAATTCAGCATTATAGCGATAGGTGAATAGTTGATAAAGCTTCTCGCGCACCCAAGGTGTCATGGATTGTGTGCCAAGATCGTCCAGAATGAGCAGCGGCGTTGTTCGGATCTCGTCAAAGCGGCGGTCGTAGCTCACATCACTCTTGGGGTTGAAGGTCGCACGCAGGTGGTCGAGTAAGTCTGGAACCATAATGAAGAGTGGTGGTGCGCCAAGACTGGCGCGGTAGTTGGCGATCGCTGCGGCAAGATGTGTTTTTCCACAGCCATAACTACCCAAGAAAATGATCCAGCCTTTGGGCTTTTCTGCGAAACGATGCGCGGCTTTTAAAGCGCGTTCGAGTGTTTTAACTTCTTGTGCAGGCAAACCCTCATCATGCCGCTCGTTGATATTGCCAAAAGTTTTATTTGCCAATAGATCTAACGAAGAGAGCGCAGAATGCCCCATGTCGTCCATTGGGCGTCGATAATCGGGCGCGTTGATGCGCACATCACTGATCAGTTCCGGGTCGCGCAGGCGTGAACGGATGCGGGCTTCGATCTCTGTCAGACTTAAGTTTGTCGTCACCACTAACGGCAACTTATTGATATAGCGGTAGTTGATGATCTGAAAAAGTTTTTCCTGTGCCCAGCCGGTCGCATTTTGGGTACCAAAATCATCCAAAATAAGCAGTTTCGCATTACGGATTTCGTCGAAACGCGCTTCAAAGGTTGTATCTTCTGCGCCATACGAAAAACGCAACGTATCGAGCAAATCTGGCACAGTTAAAAAGAGTGTGGGCACACCCATGCCAACTGCAAAATTGGCGATCGCCGCAGCAAGATGTGTTTTTCCACAACCATAACTTCCTTGCAATAATAACCAGCCATTTAGCGAATTTGCATAGATACGTGCCTGATTAAACGCCATCTCGATCGACGTAGCATGCAAATCACCCAAGCCCTTGCGCCCGCGTGGCAGAAAGCTCTCGAAGGTCAGTTCTTTGAGTTCATCGAGATTGCTAAGTGAAAAAAGCCGTTCGCGCACATGCTCTGCCACGTCGCGGTTGCGACAGGTGCAAATCTCTAGTTTTCCAAAATTAGGGTGCCCAGGCTCCACATCGGCGCGTAAATAGCCCGCGCCACCACAAAATTTGCAATTTGGGTCGCCAGGCAGATCGTGGTTAGTCGAGGTAGTCGGCGTAGTCGCCTTCGACGTAGCGGTTGCGATCTTCTTGATCGTTTCGTCTATTTTGCTTTTTGCCATAGCCTTCTTCTTTCCAGCGTTTCAAAATGGCTTCCACATAATTCCATTTGCGCACATTGGCTTTCACGGCTTGCGTAAAAGCTTTTTCGATTTGCTCTGCGGGATATTCTTCTTCCGCTTCTTCGAGCATATCCGCGATCAGCGGAGTGAGCGGACCGATATTCTCTTCGTAGAGCTGGTAGATATTGGGGCGCGCCAAAGGCGGAGCCGAGGCTCCTTTTGACGGAAGCCAGCGTCCATCACGAGCGGATTCGGCGGCAGCCTGTCCACGTGGGGAATTGAGGAAGTAGATATCCTGCGCGTCAATCGTGACCATGAGCAGGCTTCCGCGCTGCACGCTTTTTTCCAGTCCCGAGGCAATATCTACCGCATCCAGCCCCTTAGCAAAATCTTGCGCCCAAAGCGGATGTGCCGATCCCTCCATATTTGCCACGCGCCACAAAGCATAGAGCGTCACTTTGAGTTCATTCAGGTCGTCAATTTGATCGAGAAATTCCTGAAAGAACTCATTGGGGAGAGGGGTAAAGCCGGTCTTGCCCGTGAAGCCTTTGGATCTCATCTTATTCGTTAAAGGTAACGCGGCTGGTAGCTGCGTTTTCAAATTTTGCCAAATTCGGGCGGAAGATCAACTCGACCGAGCCGACGGGGCCATTACGATGCTTTGCAACGATGATCTCTGCCACATTTTGCTTTTGGGTATCTTTCTCGTATTGATCGGGTCTGTAGATGAACATGACGATGTCAGCATCTTGCTCGAGAGAGCCGGATTCACGCAGATCGGAGAGCACGGGTCGTTTATCGGAACGTTGTTCAACAGCACGACTGAGCTGCGCCGCTGTGAGAACAGGAACGTTGAGTTCGCGGGCGAGAACCTTTAGACTACGCGAGATATAGGAAACTTCTTGCACACGATTGTCGTTGCGCGTGTCACCGCCCATGAGTTGCAAATAGTCGATAATAACCAGATCAAGCCCATATTCCATATGCAAGCGGCGGCATTTGGTGCGCAGTTGCAGTGGGGTTACGGCGGGTGTATCGTCGAGGAAGAGTTTGGTATCGGAGAACATTTCGATGGAGTGGGTGAATTTGGGCCACTCATCATCGCCGAGTTTGCCTGTACGCAGACGTTGAGAGTCGATGCCTGTTTCCTGCGAGATCATACGTTGGGCAACCTGCTCGTTCGACATTTCGAGCGAGAAAACCGCAACATGTTTTTTGTGGGTAACGGCAGCGTTTCGGGCTGCTGAAAGCAGGAAGCCAGATTTACCCTGACCCGGGCGACCAGCGATAATAATTAGATCGGATGCATTTAGACCGGAAAGCAAACGGTCAAGGTCTATAAATCCGGTTGGGACGCCGAAAATCTCTTCATCACGTTTCGAGAGTTCGTCAATCGTATCGTAGACAGAGCTCATCACTTTTTTGATCGGTTGCACGTCGTGGGTCATGCGTCGTTCACTAACACTGAAGATGGCTTTTTCTGCCTCGCCCATGACGTCGTCAATGCCGGTCTTCTCGTCGTATGCCATGGTGGCAACGCTATTGGCGGCGTTAAGCAGTTTACGGCGCAATGAATGCGATTCGACGACCTTGCCATACGCACCGGCATGAAGGGAGGTGGGAACCTGGTTAACAAGCGAGGTTAGATAGGCGGGGCCGCCGATCTCGGCAAGTTGCTCCGTACGCCCTAGCTCTTCAGAAACGGTCAGCAAATCGATGGGGGTGCGGGATTCGTGTAGACTCGTAAAGGCTTCCCAAACCCAGCGCAGGCGGTGAATGTAGAAATCGTCTGCCTGAAGGAATTGGGCAACATCGTAGTAGACTTCGGGATTAATCAACACCGCCCCTACGACGGCTTCTTCAGCTTCTCGGCTATGAGGAGTGCCGGGGGCAGCGGGGGCGGGAGATGATTCGGGAGGGGAGATATCATTCATAAGGGGATCAAGTCTCGGTATCCGGGTCGGTTTCGGAGTTTTCGTCTGTTGTATCGTCTTCTTTTGGATTGACGTCCAATTGGTCGAAAAAATCTTCAAAAATGGAGAGGCGATCTTCTTGCCCAGGTTGCGAATTTTCTGCTTCCTGAATATCTTCTTCGGGCAGAATTCCGGCATTGTCCATTACGCTGGCTTCAACAAAGACAGGAACATGAGTGCGCACTGCCATGGCAATGGCATCGGATGGACGGGCATCGATGTTGATTACTTCTCCATCTTTTTCTGTGATGATATTGCCAAAGAAGATGTTTTCTCGCAGGGCAATGATCTCAATACGAGTGATCTTTGCACCAAAAGTATTGACGATATTTTTTAGCAGATCATGGGTAAGGGGGCGAGCCATCTCGATTTCTTGCAGGGCAACGGTAATGGCCTCGGCTTCACAAGGTCCTACAAAGATGGGAAGAGAACGTTCTCCGTTCATTTCGCGGAGTAAAATTATTCTTTGTGGGGACATTAAACTGACGCGCACGCTATCAATAGAAACTTGGATCATTTCGGACATGCAAACTCCGGCTTCTTTTGGGGATTTCTGTATTTTATCATAAAGGGCTTTTATTTTTGTATTGCCAGAATTAGGAAATGGTACTATAATACCGCCTGCTCAAATCGGGGCGTGGCGCAGCCCGGCTAGCGCGCTTGCATGGGGTGTAAGAGGTCCCGGGTTCAAATCCCGGCGCCCCGACAGCTTAGGAAACCTTCCAGAAATGGGAGGTTTTTTGTTTATGCAACTCTCTAGCTTGCTGAAAAACAAAAGACTCCCAGCCGGGAGTCTTTTGGGTTCTATGAAATAAGGGCTAGCAATTTGGTGCGCAACCAGCTCGGAAAAACAGTTTCCCATCTTCGATAACAAGTTGGACACTGGATGGATTTTTAATTTCAAACCCAGTTGTGGCATTAAAATCTTTTTTCCCATCTACCCAAGCCGTTGCACTGATAATGCCATAAGGTATTTGTGCTGAATTTGATTTTACGACAGGCACATTGATATAACCGGCTTCGCCATAGGGCGTTGTGATACAAAGAAAGACATTGGCAGTAGAGTTTTTAACATTATTGGTAATTGATAATTGAACACTCTCGCCTGTCCATTCAAGGAGCGGTTTCTCTGTGCAAGGGAAGGTAGAAGTTGAGGCACTAGTTGTGGGTACGACGACCGCAGCAGCGGAAGTTGCAATAACTGTAGGAACTTCACCATCTGCAAGAGTGGGAATTAGTGTGATCGTTGCGGTAGGGGGAGGCAGCGGTGTATTCGTCGGTGGGACGGGGGTATTGGTCGGCATCGCCGCTTGCGTCTGGGTGAGCATATCGTAGACCATCGCATCGGCAGTTGCGCGAATATCCTCGGCACTGACCGTAGGGGTGGTTTCTTCTGGGGCAACCGCTCCTAATGCGCCACAAGCGCTGAGAAGGATGCTGGACAACAGTATAAGTGGAAGTAAGCGTTTCATTTTAGAGATCTCCTGCAATTTATTAGCCATTTAAAATTTGCGTGTGGGAGTATATCACAGCCTTTCCTTAAAAAAACCCCCGTACTCTTCTACTAAGAGTACGGGGGTTCATAGCTAAAAGGCTATAAGATCTGGATGATTTTCTCGGTCATCTCTATCGTTCCGAGTGGGACTTCTCCTTTTCGGGCGAGATCAGCAGTGCGATGACCGGCGTTCAGCACCGCATCGACCGCCTTTTCAATAGCTTCCGCTTCTGAACTTAATCCCAACGAATGGCGTAGCATCATTGCCGACGAAAGGATCATCCCGATGGGATTGGCGATCCCCTGCCCTGCGATATCGGGCGCGGAGCCATGAATGGGTTCATACATACCGCGTGGTTTGCCGAAACTGTTCAGGTCTTCGCCTAAAGCAGCCGAAGGCATATTGCCCATTGAGCCGGTTAGCATCGAAGATTCATCGGTGATGATGTCACCAAAGAGATTCATCGTGACCATTACATCAAAATCGCGCGGGCGGGAGAGCAGGTGCATGGTCGCTGCATCCACGAGCAGATTCTCGAGTTCAATTTCGGGATAATCTTCTGCCAGTTTTGCGACGGTTTTTCGCCACAAACGGGATGATTCGAGGACATTGGCTTTGTCAACGGAAGTGACTTTCTTACGTCGTTCACCAGCAATATCAAAAGCGAGTTTTGCGATGCGTTTTACTTCGCTCTCACTATAGATCATTGTGTCAAGGGCTTCTTCTTCGCCTTTGGCATTGATGCGTTTCTCGCGCGGCTCACCAAAATAGATGCCGCCCGTCAATTCGCGCAGGATGAGCATATCCACGCCCTCGAGATAGGATTCTTTCAACGGGGACGCGCCCATCAATTCGGGATGTGGTTGCACGGGGCGCAAATTCGCAAATAAGCCGAGGGCCTTTCGTAAGCCCAGTAAACCCTGTTCGGGGCGCACCGAAGCGTTTGGGTCATCCCATTTAGGGCCGCCGACCGCGCCCAACAGCACGGCATCTGCTTTTCGGCAGGCATCCAGTGTTTCATCCGGGAGCGGGACGCCGGTTTTATCTATCGCGATTCCGCCGATATGATGAGATTTCGTTTCAAATTCGTGTCCGAATTTTTCACCGATCTTCTTCAATATTTCTTCTGCTGCTACGATGATTTCTGGGCCGATCCCGTCGCCGGGTAAGAGGGTGATTTTTGCTTTCATAAGTACTCCTTTTGCCCCCCTCTAACTCCCCCCCCGCATGCGGGGGAGAACAGTTCCTCCCCCGAGAAACGGGGGAGGCTAGGTGGGGGTTTTTATAAAATTACTCTTTTTGTAACGCGTATTCCATGCTGTCAGCCAGTGCGAGCCAGCTTGCTTCGATGATATTTGTGCTTGCGCCGACGGTGCTCCAGCGGGAGTTATCGCCGTTTTTGGTGTCAATTAATACACGAGTGATGGCTTCTGTGCCACTTTCGCTATCGAGAATGCGGACTTTATAATCCGAGAGATGGATTTCAGCCAGACGGGGATAAGAGCCTTCAAGTGCCTTACGCAGGGCTTTGTTGAGGGCGTTGACGGGGCCATTGCCCTCGGCGGCGGTGTGGAAGGTTTTGCCATCCACTTCCACTTTGACAGTGGCTTCGGCGAAAACGCCACGTCCCTGACGGCTCTCAACGATGACCATGAAGTCAATCAGTTCAAAAGGTGCTTTATAGCCTTCTTCGGCACGCTCCATAAGCAATTGCGCCGATGCACCAGCACCTTCAAAAGTGAAACCTTGTGCTTCAAGACCCTTAATTTGCTCAACCACTTGGCGAGCCTTGTCGCTGGTCACTTCGATGCCAAATTCTTTGGCCTTGTCGATGATATTGCCACGCCCTGAAAGCTCTGAAACGAGCGTGCGGCGTTTATTGCCGACGAGGGTGGGGTCGATGTGCTGATAAGAATCTTCGTTCTTCAAAATTGCCGCAACGTGGATGCCGCCCTTATGTGCAAATGCCTTTTTGCCTACGAAGGGCAAATAGGGGTTCTGCGGCTGATTGGCGATCTCGGCGACGTAATGCGAGAGTTTCGATAAAGCTTTCAGGTTTTCTTCACTGACACATTCATAGCCCATTTTGAGTTGCAAATTTGGGATGATGGTGCAGAGATTGGCATTGCCGACGCGCTCACCATAGCCGTTGATCGTCCCTTGTACATGCACGGCACCCGCGCGGATGCCTGCCAGCGAGTTGGCGACTCCGTTGCCGCCATCATCGTGGGTGTGGACGCCGACGGGGGTGCCGGTTTTCTCAATGACGGCTTTGACGATTTCTTCCACTTCCCAAGGTAGAGAACCGCCGTTCGTTTCGCAGAGCACCAGTATATCTGCCCCCCCGCGTGCTGCCGCTTGGACGGTTGCGAGGGCGTACTCGGGATTGGCTTTATAACCATCGAAGAAATGCTCGGCATCGTAAACAACTTCTTTGCCAAGCCCTTTGAGATAGGCAACGCTCTCTTCGATCATTGCCAGATTTTCTTTGGGCGTGGTTTCCAGCACATCACGGACGTGCAAGTCTGAACTTTTGCCGACGACTGTCACGACTGGGGTTTGGGCATCTACCAACGCTTTGATGTTGGGGTCGCTCTCAACATCACTGTTTTTTCGGCGGGTTGAGCCAAAAGCGGCGATTTTTGCCTGTTTCAGGTCAAGATCACGAACACGCTCAAAGTATTCGACATCTTTTGGGTTAGAGCCGGGCCAGCCGCCTTCGATATAGTTGATGCCGAAATCGTCGAGGCGTTTGGTGATTTTTAGTTTATCGTTGACCGAGAGAGAAATGCCTTCGCTCTGTGTGCCGTCTCGCAGGGTGGTGTCGTATAGTTGTATTTTCATGAGATTTCCTTTGGCGAAATGTGATTTTTGTTTTCTTAGAGAGAGAATTGCATTGCATCCGCTTTTGGATGCGTTGCAATTCGGGTTATTACCCAAGCCTCGCTAGTTTTGCCAGACCCGATGTGCAGCGCATCTTTTCAGATGCAACGCACATCTACAATTATTAAAGAAATCTCTCAAATACGCTGGGCGGGGAAGAATATCCACGCCCAGTTCACCTTCTTTTTTGTGTTCATAATTTCTTATCCAATAAATTTCAGTCGCAAAGCGGTGTTAGCAAAACCGTCCTTCGACTACAGGTTTCACCCTCCGCTCAGGAACTATGCTCTCGCCTCTTCAAATGCCGCGATCTGCTCATCATGCTTTAGCAAATAGCCAAGCTGATCAATCCCTTCGAGCATACAGGTTTTGCTAAAGGTGTCAATTTCAAACGAAACTTGCGTTCCATCAGGCAGAGTTAATGTTTGCGTTTCGAGATTAATATCAACAGTTGCGGTAGGAGCTTCTTCGCTCAGGTCGAAGAGAGATGTTTGGATCTCCTCGCTGACGACTATCGGTAGCAAGCCATTCTTAAGGGCGTTGCCTCGAAAAATATCCGCGAAGGAGGTGCTGATGACAACATTGATTCCCCATCCCATTAATGCCCAGGGAGCATGTTCACGAGAGGAGCCACAGCCGAAATTATCGCCCGCGAGCAAAACTTGCGCGCCCTGATATTCATCCTGATTGAGGGGGAAATCGGGGTTGGGACTACCATCTTCGAGCCGTCTCCAGCTATCGAAAAGGCCTTCTGCCAATCCGCTTTTGTCGATCACTTTCAGATAGCGAGCGGGGATGATCTGGTCGGTGTCCACATCGGTGTTGGGCAGCGGGATGATCTTGGAAGTTAGTTTGGTAAATGATTTCATAGTTTTCCTCGCAGTCTCTGAGCGGAACATCGAACGAAGTGAGATGTGTAGTCGAAGAGCGATTCTTGCAAACATCGTCCTTCGACTGCGTTCCGCTCAGGAACTGGATTACATTAATTCTCGTGGGTCGGTCACTTTGCCGGTGATCGCGCTAGCGGCTGCGGTGAGGGGGCTAGCGAGGAATGTGCGCCCGCCTTTGCCTTGCCTGCCTTCAAAATTTCGATTGCTGGTACTCACCGCGTATTGTCCTGGCTCAAGATTATCGCCATTCATCGCAATGCACATGCTGCATCCGGCAAAACGCCATTCGCCGCCCGCATCGCGCACGATTTTATCAATGCCTTCTGCTTCGGCTTCTTTGCGAATATTTTCAGAACCGGGCACAACCAATAAACGCATCCCTTCGGCAACTTTTCTGCCTTTCAAAATAGATGCGGCAGCACGCAAATCGCTCATGCGGGAGTTGGTGCAAGAGCCAATGAAAACCACATTAACAGTATGACCTTTCAGATTGCTGGCCGGGACTAGATCCATATAATCGAGTGCTTTTTGGAGAGCAGATTGCTTCGCAGCGTCTCGCTCGTTATTTGGGCTGGGTACCGCTTCAGAAACCTGGATGCCCATCCCCGGGTTGGTTCCGAAAGTGACCATCGGCTCGAGATTCTCTACATCGACATTGATCGTTTTATCGTATTCAGCACCTTTATCGGAGGGGAGTTTTCGCCATTTGGTAACCGCAGCATCCCATGCTTCGCCTTGTGGCGCGTAGGGGCGACCTTTGAGATAGTCAAATGTGACATCATCAGGAGCGACCATACCGGCACGTGCGCCCGCTTCGATGGACATATTACAGAGCGTCATGCGTTCTTCCATATTCAGCGCACGAATGGCTTCACCGGCATATTCAAAGACATAGCCTGTTCCGCCGCCAATGCCGATTTTGGCATTCAGGGCAAGGATCATATCTTTGGCGGTTACGCCGGGTTGAAGTTTGCCTTCAAATTTGACAAGGCAGGTCTTTGGACGATTTTGGAGCAAAGATTGGGAGGCAAGAACATGTTCTACTTCACTTGTGCCGATGCCGAATGCCAGTGCGCCAAATGCGCCATGCGTGGAGGTGTGACTATCGCCACAGACGATGGTCTGCCCGGGCTGGGTGAAGCCTTGTTCCGGTCCGATCACGTGAACGATGCCGCGATTGGGGCTATCCATTCCGTAAAACTGAACGCCAAACTGATCACAATTTTTTTCAAATTGTTCAAGTTGCTGAATGGCCATAGCGTCGGCAGTTTCAAGGTCAAGTGAAAGAGTCGGGATGGAGTGATCCATTGTGCCAATGGTGCGCTCTGGGCGACGAACTTTTAGCCCTTTTTCGCGCAATCCGCTAAAGGCTTGGGGAGATGTGACCTCGTGAACAAGGTGCAGATCAATATAAAGAATAGATGGAGCATCATCGCTTTCTGCAACGAGATGCGACTCCCATATTTTTTCAAAGAGGGTTTTTGGTTGAGTCATAAGGTGTATTTAAGAGTTATGTGTCAGGTTTTTATATAAAAAGTGACGAGTGAAAATCACTTCTCGCTCATCACTTTTTGCGTTTTAATGTTCGTCATCAGCACATTTTGTGCAATGCCAATCTTCAGGCTCGATTTTCAGGGATGGGAACTTTTCCATTAAATGAGCTTCTTTTTCCGCATCTGTGCTGAATTCGACCTCGGCTTTGGCATTCTTTTTTGCCATTTTTGCCTGCTTCATCAGGTGGTATTTTGCTGTTACTACATCATGTTCGTGCCATTCAGCGGGCATTCCCTGCGGCTCGGGGAATGTTTCTATCATATGTTCAGCTTCTTCCGCTTCAGTTTTCGGGGCAGTATCTTTCTGTGACATTTCATTCTCCTTCTCTGGAGACGTCAGCCTTCAGCTTTTGATGTCTGACGTCTAAATCTGATATTTTTTACGCGCCAACTTCTGTAGCGACTTCTGCTTCGCCGTAGCGTCCGCTGGTGGTGAGCAATTTATTCAGTCCAGCGATATAGGCTTTTGCGCTGGCAACGATGATGTCGGTGTGTGCGCCGTATCCGCCAAAAGTGCGACGACGTTCTTCACCACTTTGAGGGGATGTTCGTTTGGGGATAAGTCCGTTTTTGGGTTTAAGGCGCACGGTTACTTCGCCGATGGCATCGATACCTTCTGTGACCGCATTGATGTGGAATTCGAGCAGAATATTTGGCATTGCCACAATTTCGTCGATGGCTTTATAGACTGCGTCAACAGGGCCGGTGCCTATCGCGGCTTGAACGTGCAACTCGCCATCGGGACCGAGCAAACGCACGGTCGCAGTGGGCAAGCCCATCGTCCCGGATGCGACCTGTAATCCATCCAGACGGTAAAGCTCTTTTGCCTGATAGATCTGGTCTTCGGCAAGGGCTTCCAGATCCGCATCTGTGATGGTTTTCTTTTTATCGGCGAGGTCTTTGAAGCGTGCGAAGACGGTGCGCAGTTTTTCGTCATCCATCTCGTAGCCCAGTTCGTTCAAGCGGACTTTGAGCGCGTGCCTGCCCGAATGTTTACCCAAGACCAAACTGGAGCGATTTAGCCCGACTGTTTCAGGGGTCATGATCTCATAGGTGGATTTGTTCTTGAGCATCCCGTCCTGATGGATACCAGCTTCGTGGGCAAAGGCGTTCGCGCCGACAATGGCTTTGTTCGGCTGAACCATCATGCCTGTGTAATTGGAAACAGTGCGGCTCATGCGTGTGATCTGGGTGGAATCTATACCTGTTTCCAACTCGTAAACATGTTTACGGGTTTGGAGAGCCATTGCGATCTCTTCGAGGGAGGTATTGCCTGCACGCTCACCGATGCCGTTGATGGTCACTTCGGCTTGGCGTGCACCTGCGCGCAACCCTGCGAGGGTATTAGCTGTGGCGAGTCCAAGATCATCGTGACAATGCACAGAAACGATGGCGTTTTCGATGCCAGGTGTATGCTCCATGATGCCCGCGATCAAATTCCCGAACTCATCAGGTGTCGTGTAACCAACTGTGTCGGGAATATTAAGGGTTGTTGCGCCAGCTTTAATTGCTTCACCCAAAACCAGATAAAGAAATTCAGGCTCGCTGCGTCCGGCATCTTCGGGCGAGAATTCAATATCGTCGCAGAGCGTTTTGGCGTAGCCAACCATCTCTTTGACCTTCTCAACCACTTCTTCGGGGTCCATACGGAGTTTATGCTTCATATGGATGGGAGAAGTCGCCAGAAAAGTGTGGATGCGAGGTTTGGCTGCATGCTGGATCGCTTCCCACGACGCATCAATATCGGACTTTGTCGTGCGTGCCAACCCACAAATGATGGGGGGCTCGGACTCGGTGCTGTTACCGATCTCCTTGGCGATTCGGCGAACCGCCTCGAGATCGTCGGGCGAAGCAGCAGGGAAGCCCGCTTCGATCACGTCTACGCCGAGTTTTGCCAACCCGCGCGCGATCTCGAGTTTTTCAGTCGATGTTAACGATGCGCCGGGAGATTGTTCGCCGTCGCGCAGGGTGGTGTCGAAAATACGGATATAGTTGTCTTTACTCATAAGATCGTCCTTCGAGTATGGAAAGTAGAAAGTAGATCAGAGCCTACTTTCTACTTTCTATAAATTATTCTTTCCAATTTTCAGGACGCAGCGAACGAACGGCGGCGCCAGCTTGCCACATTTCTGAATCATGTATTTCTTTAAGTTCTTCGGCAAGATTTTCGCGATAATTGGGATCGCCGTTTTTCTCTAAGGTGATGCGAGCTTCTTCGCCGGAGGTAACACTTTCGTATAGGTCTTCAAAAACAGGTGCAACCGCATCACGGAATTTGGGATGCCAATCCAGCGCGCCGCGTTGGGCGGTGGTGGAGCAGTTAGCGTACATCCAGTCCATGCCGTTTTCGGCAACAAGACGGATGAGGGATTGGGTTAATTCTTCGACGGTCTCGTTGAAAGCTTCGCTGGGGCTGTGTCCGTTTTTGCGCAGGACGTTATATTGTGCTTCCATTACGCCCGAGAGCGCGCCGATTAAGATGCCGCGTTCGCCGGTCAGGTCACTATAGACTTCATTCTGGAAGGTAGTTGGGAAAAGATAGCCTGCGCCGATGGCGATACCGAGGGCAATCGTGCGTTCTTCAGCTTTCTTTGTGAAATCCTGATGCACAGCGTAGCTGGCGTTGATACCAGAGCCATCCAGGAAGTTGCGGCGAACACTAGTGCCAGAACCTTTGGGGGCAACGAGGGCAACATCCACGTTTTTGGGAGGGATGATGCCAGTTTGGTCTTTGTAGGTCACGCCAAATCCGTGCGAAAAGTAGAGCATATCGCCTTCATTAAGCATTTCAGAGAGTGTTGACCAAGCAGCCTTCTGCCCCGCATCTGACAGTAGATATTGAATAACGGTGCCGCGCTCGGCAGCTTCTTCTAATGAGAAAAGGGTTTCGCCTTCTACCCAACCATCGGCAAGAGCTTTATCCCAGTTTGGGGAGTTTTTGCGCTGTCCAACGATGACGTTGATACCGTTATCACGCATATTTAATGATTGAGCAGGTCCTTGAACGCCATAGCCCAACACTGCGACAACTTCGTCTTTCAACACTTCACGTGCTTTATCTAATGGGAATTCTTCTCTGGTGACGACGGTTTCTTCAGTGTTGCCAAATTTTATCTTTGCCATTTTTATGTCCTTGTTTTCTGTATTTATCTAACGACTAATTATTGTTGACTGGGTGCGTAGCGTTTACCGCTCATATCACCGCGCATCATCGCGACGTTGCCCGTTCGTACCATCTCGAGGATGCCCAGCGGGCGTAATAACTCGATCAGACTTTCGATCTTGTCTTCGGTGCCGGTGATTTCCACGATAACCGAATCAGGCGCAACGTCTACGATCTTGCCACGGAAGATGCTTGCCAAACTGGCAACTTCGCCACGCTGTTCAGGTTTTGCGCTTACTTTTACGAGAGCAAGGTCACGGTGGACGGCAGGTTGATTGGTTACATCTTGCACGTCAATCACGTTAACCAATTTATATAAATTAGCTTCCACTTTTCGTGCGTCCACGCCTTCGCTATCGACAACGATGGTCATACGGGAAACATTTTCAGTTTCTGTGCGTCCGACATTCAATGATTTGATGTTGAAGTTGCGACGACGAAAAAGTGAAGCGACACGGTTTAGCACACCGGGTTTATCTTCAACTAAAGCAACGATTGTATTTTCCATTTCAATTTCTCCTATTTTCTGATCGGTCGTCGTAACATTTCGTTCAAAGGTGCACCAGCAGGGACCATTGGGTAAACGGCTTCTTCCATTTCGACCTGGAACTCGATCAATACCGGCCCCGGGGTCTCTTGCGCAAATTTAATGGCATCCATTGCTTCTTCTGGTTTGGTCACGCGTCGTGCCGGGATTCCGTGCGCTTCTGCTAATTTAACGAAATCAGGTCCACTAATGGGCGTCGCAGCGTAGCGCTTATCGAAGAAGAATTCCTGCCACTGACGCACCATACCGAGGAAGCTGTTATTCATCAAAGCAATTTTTACGCTTGCGCCTTCCTGCATGAGTGTGGAGAGTTCTGCCTGAGTCATTTGGAAACTGCCGTCACCATCGATCAGCCACACATCACTTTCTTTGTCAGCAAACCAGGCTCCCAACGCAGCCGGGATGCCATATCCCATCGTTCCAGCGCCACCAGAAGTCAGTAGTTTGTAAGGTTTTTCAAACTCATAATATTGTGCTGCCCACATTTGATGTTGACCAACGCCAGTGACTACCAAAGAATCTCCTTCTGTGGCATTCCATAAAGCACGAATTGCATGGGCTGTATAGAGTTTGCCATCATCATGCCAAGACATGATGCTGCGCTCTTTGGTTTCTGCTTTCCATTCGCCAATTTGAGTCATCCATTTTTCATGATCGTATTCATCTAACATGGGGATCAAATCGCTGAGGACTGTTTTCAAATCACCCATCAAAGGGACATCCACAGTCACATTTTTGTGGACTTCTGTCGCGTCGATTTCAATGTGGATTTTCTTTGCTTTCGGCGCATAAGTGCTGAGCAAGCCTGTCACGCGGTCATCAAAGCGCATGCCAAAGGCGAGCAGCAGATCGGATTCTTGAATGGCTTCATTAGCATAGGCTTCACCGTGCATACCCATCATCCCTAAACTGAGCGGATCAGAAGCCGGGATCGCCCCCAGCCCGAGCAGAGTCATTGCAACAGGGGTATTTGTCTTGGTAGCAAACATCTTCAGCTCTTCCATCGCCCCAGACATCTGTACTCCATGCCCTGCCAAAATGACGGGGCGTTCAGCGGCTTCGATCAGTTCGATAGCTTTCTTCAAACCTTCCATCGGTGCATGGTCGGGAGGATGGTAGCCAGGTAAGGAAAACTCCCCTTCGGGGTATTCAAATTCGATCTCTTCGAGTTGAGCATTTTTACAAATATCGATCAATACGGGGCCCGGTCGTCCACTGCGTGCAATATGAAAAGCCTCGCGTACAACTTGGGCGATTTCGTCAGCACTGGTGATGAGATAGTTATGCTTCGTGATCGGCAAAGTAATGCCTGTTACATCAACCTCTTGAAAAGCATCACCGCCGATCAGGTGGGCAGCAACCTGACCTGTAATACAAACAATCGGAACCGAATCCATAATTGCAGTGGCGATGCCGGTGACAAGATTTGTCGCTCCGGGACCAGACGTCGCAACGGCAACGCCGACCTTGCCCGAGGCACGAGCGTATCCGTCGGCGGCGTGCGCCGCGCCCTGCTCATGACGGGTGAGAATATGATGCACCGGGTATTTCAACATTGCATCATGGACGGGCATGATCGCGCCGCCGGGATATCCAAAAATGGTATCCACACCTTCGCGAACCATACATTCCATCAAGATTTCTGCGCCGTTCATTTTCATAATTTCTTCTCCTCTTGAATAATTCCGACAAACCTAAAAATCGGTTTTTAAAACTGCGCCAGTATCGGCAGACGTGACAAAGTGGGCATAACGTTTGAGCCAGGAGCTTTGCGTATTCGGCGTAAATGGGGGCAAGGCGTCCAAACGCACCTGAATCTCCTCGTCACTCAGTTGTACATTCAGCATTCGTTCTTTTAAATTGATCTCGATCATGTCTCCATCTTCGAGGGCTGCGATAGGGCCGCGTGCAGCCGCTTCGGGGCTAATATGACCAATACACGCGCCGCGTGTGCCGCCAGAAAAACGCCCATCGGTGATCAAAGCAACTTTTTCACCCAAGCCCATGCCCATAATGGCAGATGTTGGCGAGAGCATTTCCTGCATCCCGGGTCCGCCTTTCGGGCCTTCATAACGGATGACAACCACATCACCTTCTTGCACTTCCTGATTCAAAATGCCGCGCATGGCATCGTCTTGACTTTCATAAATGCGGGCAGGTCCCACATGCTGGTGCATCGCAGGAGCCACGCCACCTGTTTTGACGACCGACCCCGCTGGTGCCAAATTGCCAAATAAAATGGATAGACCGCCGCTTTCAGAATGGGGATTGTCAAGGGGATGGATCACATCCGTCTCTTTAATTTCCATCCCGGCAATGGACGCACGCAGACTTGTACCTGCCACCGTTGGACGATCAAGGTGCAACGCCCCATCTTTCTTCTCTAACTCGTTCAAAATAGCAGGTACGCCACCCGCACGATGGACATCTTCCATATGCCACGTTCCTGAAGGGCTAACTTTACATAAATGGGGGGTTCTTTCTGCAACTTCGTTGATCCGTTCAAGGTCGTAAGAAATCCCCGCTTCATGTGCCAATGCTAATGTATGTAAAACAGTATTCGTACTGCCGCCCATTGCCATATCGAGGGCAAAGGCATCGTCAATCGCATCAGCTGTCACGATCTGACGCGGTTTCAGATCCTTTTCGACCAAATCCATGATCTGCCTGGCGGCTTTTTCTGCCAATGCCTCGCGTTCTTCGCTCAAAGCTAATGCCGAGCCATTGAAGGGGAGTGCCAAGCCCAAAACTTCCAGCAAGCAATTCATTGAATTGGCAGTGAACATCCCAGAGCAAGAGCCGCAAGTGGGACATCCAAAATCTTCGAGAGTCTTCAAACGGTCGGCGTCAATTTTGCCTGCCTTATAAGCGCCTACACCTTCAAAAACGGAAACGAGATCAACCACTGTCCCATCGGGCGTTTTGCCGGCTGCCATTGGACCACCCGAAATGATGATCGTGGGAATATCCACGCGCAGGGCTGCCATTGTCATGCCAGGGACGATCTTGTCGCAATTTGTGATGCAGACCATGGCATCGAATTGATGCGCCTGGATCATCGTCTCAACACTGTCTGCGATCAATTCGCGGGAGGGCAGGCTGAATTTCATCCCATAATGCCCCATCGCGATACCATCATCCACGCCGATGGTGTTAAATTCAAAAGGAACGCCGCCTGCAGCACGTACCGTCTCTTTTACCTGGCGACCAAACTCCTGCAAATGAACATGACCGGGGATAATATCAATATAAGAATTAACAATAGCGATGAAAGGTTTATGAAAATCTTCGTCACGCACGCCAGTTGCTTTGAGCAGAGAGCGGTGGGGGGCACGTTCGTACCCTTTTTTTATAGTATCTGATCTCATCTTTATCCTTTTCTTGTCTTCTATAGAAAATAAAAAAGGCTGCCCGATTGGGCAGCCTTTCAAACTTTGCGATTTTATGCGTATCTTACTTGCTCAAAACCTTGTTTGTTACCCAAACGCGTGGCGTTTCCTTGATCCCAATAATAAGGACCAGGCTAATAAGGTTGAGGCTAATAAGGGCGAGCGATTTGAAATACATTAGGTTAATTTTTTTTCCGTAGGTTTTCCTTAAGCAATTGGGCGGTATTCTACAGGACTAATAAGACCCTGTCAAGCAATGATAGAAAACTCATTGATTTGTTAACTAATTTTTTATAAGAACCATAAAAATGGCAAAAATACATTCAAAAATTGCAGATAGATTGCATTTTTCCTTTTTCTACCAATGGTTCCTTGACCCTTACCCGAGGCGAGGCTAAAATCGTTCAAACCTTAAAATATGCTATACTTTATCCTATGCGAACATCAAGGACTGAGTGGACAAAATGGGCTGAAACTCTCTCTCGTTTTCAACTAGAAGGTTTTGCCGCTTGGTTGTTGGAAGCCTCCGAACCCCTAATGTTGATCGGCGCGCAATTCATCTATTTTGGACAGCCGATTTTCGGTAGCGACCGTATGACCAAATTCGCTCAATTTCTTGAAAGCCAAGAAGAAACCCGTGCGTTCGCTGATTTCTTAAGGAAGGAATAACTCTGTGCCTTTACCCGCCCTCGCTGGTCTCATCCTTGTAGCATTTAGCGCAGTCCTTTTGATTGGGCTTTTCCTGCTTAAAGATAGGGTAAAAGCCTCTTTTCGGAAAATCCCCGCGTTTTCAAAATTTAATAAATCGATCGGAACCGCTGTCGAAAACGGGACACGTATCCACTTTTCGCTGGGCTCTGCGGATATCGTTCGTCCGCGCACAGCAGCCTCTTTTTCAGCGATCAGTGTACTACGTCGCATTGTAGAGATGGCTGCTACCAGCGATGCCCCGCCCGTAGCAACAGCAGGGGATGCGTCTTTAGCAATTCTCTCCCAAGATAGCTTGCGTACCGCTTACCGTGCTGCAGGGGCCGATCAACAATATCAAGCCGATTCCGGACGTGTTACAGGGCTAACACCTTTCTCTTACGCAGCCGCTACTCTTTCCACCATTTACGACGAAGATATTTCATCCCATTCGATTATGGGTGGGTTTGGCGCTGAAGTCGGTTTATTAACTGATGCCACCGAAAGAAACGATTCCTTCACTCTCGCTGCAGCCGATTCCTTGCCAGCGCAGGCTGTTTTATTTGCAAGCGTAGAAGATCCCCTGATTGGTGAAGATCTCTACGTTTCAGGTGCTTATCTTAATGCTGGCAGAGCGCACATGGTTAGTGTATTCGTACAGGATACCTTGCGCTGGTTGATCGTGCTCGTTTTATTGGGTGGAGCAACCATGAAACTTTTGGCAGGGTTATTATGAGTCGATATTTCGCTCCTGCAATTGCGATCTCAACGGGTTTGCTCGTTTTATTGGGCTATTTTCTGCCACTTGGTTCTCTGGCTGGCTTGCGTGTAGTAATTGTCCACTGGGCAGTTGTTCTCTCTGGCGCGGCTGTTTTTGTCGGGGTCTTGAATCTGCTTTCTGTCCACGTTAAGAAAATACGTACAAAAGAGAAAAACAATATTTACAGCCTTCTATTAATTGCCTCCTTATTATTCACGCTCGTTTTGGGTATGATCTCGGGATCAAACTCCTCGATCATGTCTAACATCTTCAATACGATCATTCTACCCGTTGAAGCCAGCCTGATGGCGATCATGGCAGTAACCTTGATCTACGCCAGCATTCGTCTTTTGCGAAAACGAAATGACCTGATGAGCATCGTTTTTCTTTCTGTTGCCGTCCTTGTAATGCTCGGTTCCGCCCCCTTACCTTTTATTCAATTGCCACTATTTGGCGACCTTATTCGTCCGAAAATCGTCAATGTTTTCGCAACAAGTGGCGCGCGCGGTATTTTGATTGGTGTTGCATTAGGCACATTACTTACTGGTTTACGCGTTCTTATGGGTGTAGATCGCCCCTATGGGGGTAAATAATGGAAACTATTCGATGCCCTATTTGTGGTTCCTCGAATCCTGGCACATTGGAAAGATGCAAAGCCTGCAATCAGATTTTACGACAAAGCACTACTGAATTGGATGGCAGGGCAGAGCGGATATCCTCTGGGCAGACACCTACTGAAAAGAAAACTTCTGAGCTTGAAGCGGCACTTCCTGCCTGGTTGCGACATGCGCGTCAGAGAGATGAGGAAGAAGAACAAACAGCAAGCGCCTCTGATCCTGAAGAAATACAAGCACAAGATCAGAAACCTGAAGAAGTCCCTATTCCTCCTGATTTTTCTGAAGAGGTTGAAGAAGAAAGTAATGCTGTATCAGACCCACTCGACTGGCTCGCTGGACTAGATAGCGAGGAAGATGAGGAAGAAGCCGCCGATTGGCTGGTCAACTTGCAGGGCGATCTTGCCTCTGAAGAAGAGATTAAAGAAGAGCCTCATGCAGATAGACCTGCTGCCGACGAACCCATCACTGCAAATATCCCTCCTGCGTCTACGGATGAGGAGGAAGCCTCCGTGCAAACAGGAGAACTTCCCGGCTGGATATCCGATCTTCAAGGTGGCGAGACAGAAGACAGTTCTTCTTTACCGGACTTGCTGGTACAAGAGGAAGCTGCGCCTGTTTCAGATACAGATGAAGGTGGTCTCCCCGATTGGCTTTCGCGTCTCTCAGAAGAAGCTGAAACGCCTGCTGCCTCCATTGAAACATCTCCGGCTCAACCTGTTTCCGTGTCAACAACAGATGCCGAACCTCTGGCAGCCGAGGCTAGCGATGCCCTTCCCGATTGGATGGCAGACCTTCAGCCGATTGGTGAAACGACAGAAGCCCCTCCCTCTTCTGTTGAAAGCAAACCTGAAGTAAAGCCTACTGAAGCTGACGATGCTCTCCCCGATTGGATGGCGGATCTTCAACCTGTTGGTGAGGAGACTCCGGCTGAGGAAGCCGCTGAGTCTGCAATAGCCAGCGATGAACTCCCTGATTGGCTCTCAGATGAAGAAAAACCTCCTGCTGTTGAAAGCGTACCTGAAGAGTCGCAGCCCGCCGAAGTTGCTGAAGACCTCCCCGATTGGATGACAAACCTCCAGGCTGCTGAAGAAGACCCTACTCTGGCTGCAGAAGCGACAGAAGATGATGATCTCCCAGATTGGCTTAACACCATTCCCGCAGAAGATTTTTCGGGGCAGGGCAGTGATAAAACGGTCGATCTTCCTCCTCAAGAAAATATTGAAGAAGAGCTGGCAAGCCCACAGGCGCTTGAAACGTTATCTACTGAGTTAACAAGAGATGCTGACGAAGATCCAACTCTCGCGGCAGCAGAGGCAGAAGTCCCCGATTGGCTATCCAGAATGGAAAAGCCCGCTACAGGGCCTCTTTCTGAAATAACCCCCGCGGCTACCGAAACGGAAACTCCCGACTGGATTGCCTCATTGCCTGCAGAAGATGAAACAGAAAAGGAAAATTCTGCCGAAGTTGAAACATCTGCCAGCAGCCCTGCTTTTGTGGCAGATGGCTCTTTCGTAGATGGTGACGCAAGCGATGATTCAGATGAAATCTTTGGGATAGAGATGCCCGATTGGCTTTCGAGCCTTGCACCTTCTGATGCGGAGAAAGTTGAAAAAGAACCTGATGCTGCCCAGGCAGGTGCGCCTGAAGATCTCTCTGGCGCAGAATTACCAAGCTGGGTTCAGGCAATGCGACCTGTGGCATCGGTTGTTTCAGATTCTTCAAAATCAAAGGATGGCGAAGAACATGTTGTTGCCTCTACCGGTCCTTTGGCAGGGCTTAGTGGTATCTTGCCCGTTGGTCCGGGCATGGGGACCAAAAACAAGCCCCGTGCACATGCAATTAAACTGCGAGTAACAGATAGCCAGCAAAGTAGCGCGGCGATTTTGGAGAATTTATTAGCGAGCGAATCAGAATCTTCTTTTTCGCAAAAGGCTGATAAAACGACTTCATTACCCCTCTTGCGCTGGGGTATCGCACTTTTGCTCTTTCTGGCGATTGGGTACTCATTATTTACTCAAACAAAGATGGCCCCCTCTCCGAATATCGCAGTACCAGAGGTTGGCGCAGCTATCCAGGAAATTAATCAACTTCCAGAAGCGGGGAGTGCCCTGCTTATTTTTGACTACGAAGCAGCCTTATCAGCTGAAATGCAAGTCGCCGCTGCCCCGCTGATCGACCACCTAATGCTGCGTGGTGAGAAAATTGCGGTACTGTCTACCTCCCCAACCGGGCCCGCGTTGGCAGAAAGATTTTTGCAGGAAACCCAGAGCAGTCATGCCTATCAACAAGGCATAGATTATGTCAACTTGGGTTATCTGCCTGGTGGCGCATCGGGAATGTTGAGCTTTATTAGCAGCCCGCAAAATGCCATTGCTGCACAATTGAACGGTGCATCAGTTTGGGATTTAGCACCTCTTGCCAATATCACTAACTTGACAGACTTCTCAGTAGTGATTGTCTTAACGGATGATGTAGAGCGAGGACGCTCGTGGATTGAACAGGCTTCCGCTACACTGAATGCCTCCGCCACCCCATTTTTGATGGCAATTAGCGCACAAGCCGAACCGATCATCTACCCATATTTTGCCTCCGGCCAAGTGGATGGGTTAGTCAGCGGGCTATCTGGTGGCGCAACCTATGAACGTCTGCAGGGACAAAGCGGCGTTGGGCGCAAGTATTGGGATGCCTACAGCATTGGTCTTCTTTTGGCAGAGATTCTGATCGTAGTCGGTGCGACGATCAACCTCCTGGCATCATTACGAGCGCGCCAAAAAACAGACGAGGATGAGGGCTAAAAATGTCTTTTTCTCCTGAGTTAATTTCAGGCTTGATTGCCTTTCTCCTGACCTTATTTGTCTTATCCTACTTAATAGGTGATCAGATACTCTTCCGAGCAACCATTAATATTTTTGTTGGTGCATCGGCTGGTTATGTTGCAACCGTTGCCTGGCATCAGGTTTTGGCGCCAAATCTAGTTCGTCCGCTTCTTTCTGGGACATCAGCAGAAAAGATGCTGGCAATCATTCCCCTCACTTTATCGCTTTTATTGCTTGCAAAAGCCATTCCGCCTTTATCAAAACTGGGAACACCCTCAGTCGCTTTTATGGTTGGTACAGGAGCGGCAGTAGCCATTGGTGGAGCAGTAACGGGAACGATATTCCCGCAAGTTACTGCCACCATCAACCTCTTCGATATGGCAGCCGCAAATGAGCGTGGTATTTCTTCAAGTGTTCAATTCCTTGAAGGTGGTTTAATGATCTTGGGAACAATTTCCACGCTGGTCTATTTCCAATTTACAGCAAAGCGCGGTACCGATGGCACATATCGCCGTAATCTGTTCACAAAAATACTCTCATTGATCGGTGGCATCTTCATAGCCATCACCTTTGGTGTTCTCCTCGCTGGTGTTTATTCCGCTGCGCTCACGGCTCTAATTGAGCGACTTGATTTCTTGATCTCTTTTGCAGGTTCATTATGGCTTCCGTAATAGAAAGTGATTCTGTACTAGCTCTTGATATTGGCTCGGCAACCACGCGCGCCATGCTTTTTGACGTAGTCGAAGGGCGTTATCGCTTTGTTGCCATTGGGCAAGCCTCCAGTTCTGCACATGCGCCCTTCAATGATGTGGCTCATGGTGTTGAAGGGGCAATTCAAAAATTACAAGAGATCACGGGCAGAATATTCCTTGATTCAGATCGTCGCCTGATCGCCTCTGTGCAAGCAGATGGCACTGGCATTGAATCTGTTTCTGCAACCATCTCTGCGGGCGCAACGCTCAAGGTTGTAGTCGCGGGCTTACTCGCAGATGTTTCTCTTGAAAGCGCGGAGAATCTTGCCGAATCAACCTATGCACAGATCGTAGAAAAAATAAGTCTTAACGATCCTCGCAAAGCAGAAGAGCAAATTGATTCCATTCTGAAAGCGAACCCCGATCTGATCATTATTGCAGGTGGAACAGATAACGGTGCTTCACAGTCTTTACAAAAGATCATCGAGATCATTGGCTTGACAACATACCTCATGCCTAGCGAAAAACGCCCAGTTATCATCTTTGCAGGCAACAAAGAAATGCGCAATGAAGTGCGTGAACTTCTTGAACCGCTAAGCAGCGGCTTGTATACCACATCCAATATCCGCCCATCTGTCGAAAGAGAAGACTTGGCACATGCACGGAAAGAATTAGCGCGTGCGGTCGTCTCGATTCGTAAAAAACAGATTCCAGGCGTGGATGAAATCGACATGTGGTCAGGCGGGCATATGCTCCCCTCTGCATTTGCCGAGGGAAGAATTATCAAACTGCTTAGTAAGCTCTATGGTGCAGGAAAAGCAGTTCTATCCGTTAATTTGGGCGCATCGGCAACCACGCTAAATGCAGGGTTTAGTGCTCGTCTTTTCTCTAAAAATTACCCGCAATTTGGCATGGGAGCAAGCCTTACAGAACTCCTCAAATATACGACAGCCGAGGATATCGCTCGTTGGCTGACAATTGATATTTCCCCACAACGTATCAGCAACTATATCTATACCAAAGCACTATATCCTAACAGTATCCCCGCTACCAAAGATGACTTGCAGATAGAGCAAGCATTGGGACGAGAAGCCTTGCGGATTGCCTTACATGAAGCGCAGGAAAAGCTTCCGACAGACGTACCCGTTCTTAACAAAGACTTGCTTCCGTTATTTGAAATTATCCTGGCTGGAGGCAGTATCATTTCAAACGCCCCCACGCTGGGACAAAGCCTCCTCATTCTGCTGGATGCCCTCCAACCAGTGGGCATTAGCACGCTCATCCTCGATCAAAACAATTTACTCCCAGCTCTAGGTGCAGCGGCAGAGCTAAATAGCATCCTGCCCGTACAAGCTTTGGAAACAGGCGCTTTTCTCAACCTTGCCACAGTAATTGCGCCAATTTGCTCTGCACGTTATGGAACAAATATACTCAAAGCGAGCTTGCGCCGTGCGGATGGTTCAGTTACCGTTGTTGAGCTAAAACAAGGTGGTCTTGAAGTTTTGCCCCTCAAAATTGGCGAAGTTGCCGACTTGAATCTACAACCTTTCCATCGTGCAAATATTGGTCACGGTGCTGGGCGAAAAGTTTCCATGAAAGTGGGGGGCAGCGCAATAGGCATTGTTCTCGATGGACGTGGACGCCCTCTTGTTTTGACATCTGATGATATCCGTCGCCGCGAACTAAATAAAAAGTGGCTTTGGACATTGGGAGGTTAGATGATGCTTGCACCGGTAACTTATAACCTTGCACTGACCACCATTCTTCGGAAACGAGTTCTTCCGGTTGATGGCGAAGTGATCCCTAAGTTGAATCAGCGTGTAGCTGCAACTGATGTGATCGCAGAAGCCTCCTATTCTCACAGCCATCATCTTATTGATGTTGCGCGTATTCTGGGCATTAAACCCAATGTAGCTGAGAAATTAGTCAGCCTGCACGTCGGGGAAGAAGTATCGGCAGGCACGGTCGTTGCTACAGGTTTTGGCTTATTCTCTAAGCCAATTAAAGTAGAGCATAGCGGGCGCGTTGTTGCGACGGGCGGTGGTCAGGTTTTGTTGGATATTTCTCAAAAAGATTTTCAACTCAAAGCTGGGATTTCAGGCGAAATAATAGAAATTATTCCCAAACGTGGGGTGGTTATTCAAGAAGTGGGTGGCTTGATCCAGGGCGTTTGGGGAAACGGGAAAATTGCTCGTGGCAGGCTCCACGTTCTTGCGCAGAAACCGAACGAAATATTGGCAGCAAGCCAATTAGACATTAGTCTCCGCAGCCTTGTTCTTTTAGCGGGCTCATGTCAGGATACGGACAGTCTAAAGGCAGCGGCAGATATTACAGCACGCGGGCTGATCCTATCCAGTATTCACCCAATGTTATTAGATTTTGCCCGCAAGATGCCTTACCCCATTATCGTGACGGATATAATCGGGCAGCAGGCGATGAATGCAAGTGCTTATAAAATTTTAAGTACCAATAATCAACGCGAAAATGTATCTCTCAACGCTGGCGCTTATAATCGATATACAGGCGCTCGCCCAGAGATCGTGATCCCTTTACCGCATGCAGATATTCCGCCCGTTCCGCGTGATGTAGACCTTTTTGCGCCTGGCCAGGCAGTGCGTTTATGCCGCGCACCTCATGCTGGCGCAAAGGGGACCTTGGTGAATTTACCATCGGGTTTAAAAACTTTACCAAATGGATTGCGCGTTATGGCGGCTGAAGTGAAATTGGATAATGGAGAACGGATTACCGTTCCTCTGGTAAACTTGGAAGTATTGGGATAAAAAATCCCCTATTTTAGAAAGAGGAGAGCAGCTATGGCTATTTTTGATGATAACGATATTACCTTCCCTGAAGACGAGGAATTGCCAGAAGAATCGAGCAATAGAACCTTTATTATCGCTGCCAGTGTTATGGGTGGGATCATTTTGATCTCGTTAGTTTGTATCGCTGCTTACGCCTTGTTTTTTGCCCCCAATCAGAAAGAAGAAGCTGCCAGCGCTGAAGCAACCTTGATAGCACAGAACACCCAGGTTGCCCAAATGTTGACGGAGACAGCCGTAGCGAATGCTGTCGCCTTGACTCCGATGGCAAGCCCCAGCGCAATTGCCTCGCCGACAGCCAGCCCGACGCCCGCGATTGTAGTTGCTACCGAGACCCCAACAGCTACGCCAGATATTGCGGCTACCGGTACTGTTGCGGCTGCGCTTACCCAGGCGGCAAATGCGATCCAAACCAATGTGCCGACTCCATCTGAACTAACAGATACCGGCTTTGCTGATGATGTTGGCATCCCCGGTTTATTTGCAATGATGCTCCTGTTTCTTGCGGTGATTTTCTTCGCCCGCAGATTACGGCAGGCTTCTGCAAGCTAGGTTTTGAGAATAGACCTCTTGCAAAAGTCATTTTAGGTCCAGATTGTAGAGAGAAGCGATTAG
>JABGQU010000148.1 GCA_018648605.1 Anaerolineae bacterium
AATTAGTGGACGGCATGCTCCGGAATCCGTGGACGACATGGTCCGGATTTTGCAGATAATTAGACGGTAGTGATAAAACAGTAAGTGATACTGACTTTGCGAGGCAGTTCTATCGCCAAAGCAATCTTGTTTTTTTAGATGATGAGACTGCTTCGTCAGGCTAAAGCCTTCCTCGCAGAATCATCACATCACTTCGATTTACCCATTACCAATTAGACATCTTAAAGAATAGCATATAGAAAAAAGGTGTTTGCACCGTAGGCTTTGCGAGCTATAGGAATGCGTCAAGGCGAGGAAATCAGCAGAAAATGAAGAGCTTTTTATAATTATTATCAACGAAAATCTAGGCTCTTCGCCCTAATTTTTGCAAAAATTCTGAATACTCAACCCCCTTTAGGGCGGCTTGACGCAGGTATCTTGTTGTGCTACTATCAGCTCAGAAAACACCTGTTCTAAGAGAAAAAAGGTGTATTTTTTTACGAAGGAGGCGCATTATGGCGCGCAAAAAATCCGTTATAGTTTTCATTACAGCCCTCATCCTGATGGCTTTTATCAGCGTAGGCTGTGAGAGATCTTATGCACCGATCGATGAGAGTCAGGCAACTCCCAGTGTTGATGGGGGTGATTTCCCTGAAGCATTACCATCTGATATGGAAGGTGTCTTTGCATCTGGCGCGCAAACCGCTACTGCCTTAGCCATTGAAGGTGGCGCAGCAGCAGCAACAGAGGTACCCACCGAAGCAGGCAACGGTACTGAGCCTGATGGAGAAACCCCAACAGAGACACCTATGCCAGCTGAAAACGCTGGTGATCCTACCGCCACTCCTTCGCCAACGAGCACCTTACCTGTGATAGAAGCAACAACTGCCGTACCCTCCTCTACGCCCAGCGTCGGTGGCGGCGTTCCTGCTACCTATACATTGGAAAAAGGGGAATTCCCTTACTGCATCACCCGTCGTTTCAATGTTGACCCCGGCGAGTTGCTCAGTCTGAACAGCATTTCTAATGCTTCGGCAGGGGCTCTTCAACCAGGATTGAATTTGAAAATTCCGCAAAGCGGCGCATCCTTCCCCGGAAATCGCGCTTGGCATACACACCCAACTACTTATGTTCTTTCGGAAGCCAGCACCGTTTACGCGGTTGCCTGCTATTTTGGCGATGTAGAGCCTTCTGCAATTTTGAGCGCAAACCCAGCTATTACAAATCCTGATCTGATCTCAGCAGGCACTTCGCTCCAAATCCCGTAACACTCGTTTTTTTTATAAAACTTCAACACCCAAGAGGAGAACTTTTCCCCTCTTGGGTGTTTCTATGTCTGGAGGTTTTGATGAAATTTAAACTCATCGACTCAGAAAATATTTTCAAGGGACGTGTTTTTACAATTCGTCGCGACAGCTTACGCACGCCCGATGGACGCACAACAAAATTTGATATCGTTGAGCATCACGGCTCAGTGGTTATCTTGCCCGTTGACAAAGAGGGAAATCTGCTACTCGTGCGCCAATACCGTCATGCAGCGATGGACGATTTGCTCGAACTCCCCGCAGGAACACTCGATGGCCCCGACGAAGCACCGCTTGATTGCGCAGCGCGTGAAGTTCGCGAGGAAACGGGCATGGCAGCCGGAAGACTGGAAGAGTTGGGCAAGTTTTTTCTCGCGCCCGGCTATTCGACCGAGTTAATGACAGTCTTCTTGGCAACAAATTTACGTTATGACCCCCTAGAACCTGATGCAGACGAGTTTTTACAGGTGGAAAAACTTCCACTGGCAGAGGCTTTTTCTTTAGCGGAAGCAGGCAAAATGCCAGATGCGAAAACGCTGGCAGCTTTGCTGATGGCACGTCCGCACCTTCTTTCTTATCTCAATTAGTCGCTTAAGATCTCTTACTCATCCCCGAATAAAGCATGACAAGTCGCAAGAGTTTTTTAGCCATAGATAACTTTCTAAATCGGCTGTAAAAGAATACACTATATGTTGGTTGAATTTAGCTTATTTATAATCTGCAATGTGCATAACGCACATTGAACAAAGGAGTATCGTTATGGAACGAAAGATCGCAACAATTGACGGTAATGAAGCTACCGCCAATATCGCGCATCGCACAAATGAGGTCATTGCTATTTACCCCATCACACCGTCTACCCCAATGGGTGAATTAGCAGATGCGTGGTCTGCTGCTGAGCAGAAAAATATTTGGGGAACAACCCCATTGGTTGTTGAAATGCAAGCTGAAGGTGGCGCGGCTGGCGCAGTGCATGGTGCATTACAAACCGGCTCGCTGACCACTACTTTTACCGCATCACAAGGCTTGTTATTGATGCTGCCTAATATGTACAAGATCGCCGGTGAGTTGACGTCTACTGTCTTCCACATAGCCGCTCGCTCGGTTGCTGCACAAGCACTCTCCATTTTTGGTGATCATTCAGATGTGATGGGTGTCCGCGCTTCTGGTTTTGCCATGCTTTCATCTGGTTCTACACAAGAAGCTCACGATTTTGCCTTGATCTCACAGGCTGCCACACTTGAATCACGCGTGCCTTTCATGCATTTCTTCGAGGGGTTCCGTGTTTCACATGAGATTGCCAAGATCGAAATTCTGGCAGACGAAGATATTCGCGCCATGATCGATGACGACCTCGTGCATGCACACCGCGCGCGTGGTCTCTCACCTGACCGCCCGGTTATTCGCGGTACTGCTCAAAACCCGGATGTTTTCTTCCAGGCACGCGAAACAGTCAACCCTTATTACGATGTCTGTCCTGAAATCGTTCAAAAGACGATGGATAAATTTGCTGCGCAGGTTGGACGTGAATATAAACTCTTCGACTATGTTGGCACACCGGATGCCGAACGTGTGATCGTTATTTTAGGTTCAGGCGGTAAAGCCGTTGCCGAGACCGTAAAACATCTCAATGCACAAGGCGAAAAAGTCGGTGTTGTATGCGTCCGCTTATATCGCCCCTTCTCGGTAAAACATCTTCTTGACGTTATGCCCGCTTCCGTTAAAGTGGTTGCTACTCTCGACCGCACAAAGGAACCTGGCGCAACCGGCGAGCCTCTTTATCAGGATATTATCACTGCCTTCAACGAAGGCTTAGGTGATGGCACCGCGCCCTTTGAAACGATGCCAAGTGTAATTGGCGGGCGTTACGGTTTGTCATCCAAAGAATTCACCCCTGCGATGGCAAAAGGTGTTTTCGACGAGATGACAAAAAGCCAACCGAAGAATCACTTTATGGTCGGTATCGAAGACGATGTGACCAATAATAGCATTGACTATGATGCAAGTTTTTCGATCGAGAGCGATAGCACTATCCGTGCGCTCTTCTTTGGGCTTGGCTCCGACGGTACTGTTGGCGCAAATAAAAACTCTATCAAAATCATTGGTGAAGAAACTGAGAATTTTGCACAAGGTCACTTTGTATATGATTCTCGCAAGGCAGGTGCAAAGACAATTTCGCATCTGCGCTTTGGTCCTGACCCGATCAATGCCCCATACGAGATCACCAGAGCGAATTTCGTGGCTTGCCACCAGTTCAACTTCCTTGAGCAGATCGACATGCTCAAATTCGCCATGCCCGGCGCAGTTTTCCTGCTGAACAGTACCTTTGGTCCCGATGAAGTTTGGGATCAGATCCCGCAAGAAGATCAAAGAACCATTGTTGAGAAGAAAATAAAATTCTATGTTATTGATGGTTACGAAGTTGCCAACAAGACCGGCATGGGCGTACGCATCAACACCATCATGCAGACTTGTTTCTTCGCCATCAGCGGTGTCCTCCCGAAAGACGATGCAATTGCCGCCATCAAAGGCGCGATCAAGAAAACCTATAGCAAACGTGGTGAAGCTGTTGTTCAGAAGAACTACGCTGCTGTAGACCAGGCGCTGGCACATCTATATGAAGTTGACTATCCTGAAACCCTTAGCAGCAAACTGACCCGCCGCCTGCCTGTCCCCGCCGAATCTCCTGAATTCGTTCGCGATGTACTCGGTAAGATGATCACGGGCGACGGCAACGATCTTCCTGTTAGTGCCATGCCTACCGACGGTACTTATCCCTCTGGGACAACCCAATGGGAAAAACGCAATCTTGCCCTTGACATTCCCGTCTGGGAAGAAGATCTTTGTATTCAATGTGGAAAATGTGTCTTCGTCTGCCCCCACGCTGTTATTCGCCAAAAGGTTTACGAACCAGCCTTGCTGGGTAGTGCTCCTGAAACCTTTAAAAGCCTCGATGCAAAATTCAAAGAATTCCCTGAACATAAATACACCATTCAGGTAGCCCCGGAAGACTGCACCGCCTGTAATCTGTGTGTTGAAGTCTGCCCCGCAAAAGATAAGACCAATCCCGAACGCAAAGCGCTCAATATGGCTATACAGTCTCCAATCCGTGCCGCTGAAAAAGAGAATTGGGATTTCTTCCTGACCCTTCCTGAAGCTGACCGCACCCAGATGAAATTAGGCACGATCAAAAATTCGCAACTTCTGCAGCCGCTTTTCGAGTTCTCCGGCGCTTGCGCAGGCTGTGGTGAGACTCCTTATATCAAATTGATGACGCAGCTCTTCGGCGATCGCACCATCATCGCCAATGCTACTGGTTGTTCATCTATTTACGGCGGGAACCTCCCCACCACCCCCTATACCCACAATGCAGATGGGCGTGGACCCGCTTGGTCTAACTCCCTCTTTGAAGATAACGCCGAATTCGGGCTTGGCATGCGCTTGACTGTTGACAAACAAAGCGAATATGCCCGCGAGCTACTTGCTGATCTCTCTGACCAGGTCGGAAAAGAGCTGGTCGATGCCTTACTGAATGCCGAACAATCAGAAGAAGAAGGCATCCAAGCACAACGCACACGTGTTGAAGAACTAAAAGAAAAACTAGCTGGCATCGATAGCCTCAAAGCCAAAGACCTGCTGAGTCTCGCAGATGTTCTTGTCAAAAAGAGCGTCTGGATCATTGGCGGTGATGGCTGGGCATACGACATCGGGTACGGTGGTCTTGACCATGTACTCGCTTCCGGGCGCAACGTTAACATCCTCGTTATGGATACGCAAGTCTATTCCAATACCGGCGGTCAATCCTCCAAGGCGACACCGATAGCGGCTGTAGCAAAATTCGCAGCCAACGGTAAAGATATTGCCCGAAAAGACCTCGGCATGATCGCCATGTCCTATGGCTACGTTTACGTCGCACAAATTGCCATGGGCGCCAGTGATATTCAGACCCTGCGTGCCTTCCGCGAAGCAGATGCTTTTGATGGTCCTTCCATTATTCTGGCTTATAGCCACTGCATCGCACACGGCTACGACATGAAAGATGGTCTGACCCAGCAACAATTGCTCGTCAAATCTGGTTTGTGGCCCCTCTATCGCTACAATCCAGATCTCATCGGAACAGGCAAGAACCCCTTGAAACTGGATTCGAAAGCTCCATCCATTCCAGTAACAGACTTTGCCTACAACGAAGCACGCTACCGTGTTCTCACGCAGAATAACGAGAGCCGCGCAGAAACCCTGATGCAAGCTGCCCAAGACGATGTTCAAGCACGCTGGAAGCTCTACGAGCAGATGGCTGCCATGCATTACGAAAAAGACGAAGAATAAAAAACTTCGTCTACACAGAAAAACAAGATACGCCAGCCTCTTGTGGTTGGCGTATCTTTTTAATTATCACAGTAACAGGGATATCCTTAAATCAAAAACGCCCGTCAAACGACGGGCATTTTATAATTAAGAGCTAACGAAATGACACACCCCTAAATTGCTGGTCCAGGACGACCTTTCTTATAACGATAGGTAATACGTCCACGAGTAAGATCATAAGGCGACATCTCAACTTGCACCTTATCCCCTAATAAGATACGAATATAATATTTCCGCATCTTGCCAGAAAGATATGCCAGCACTTCGTGACCGTTCTCCAACTCAACCCGAAACTGAGTTCCCGGTAAAGCCTCGATCACAAGACCTTCTAATTTGATCTTCTCTTCACTTTTTGTCATATACGCTTCCGATCTCGATCTTTCTTATTCTAACGTTCGTCTAGTAATTCGGTTTACGTCGTTTAAGGCGGCGAATCGCCTTTTTCTTTTCCAAGCGTCGCTGTTCTGTGCGTGAAACAAACCACCGTTTATTACGCACTGTACCCAAAACACCGCTCTTCACAACCTTTTTGCGAAAACGCTTCAAAAGTTGCTCTTGAGACTCATTAGATCGTAATTTTACAACAGCCATTATCTTTCACCTCCTTCCAAAGAAGGAATCTTTCTTAAAATAAAATCTCGACTGACAGACAAACTCAGCCGAGGCTCTTCAATAATTCAATAATGATCAGCTTTCGCATACCAATATTTCGGTACACACTCCTCGACTACAATGTTAAAGAGAAAGCGCTAATAACTCTCAGAACGTGAAAAAGTATACTATATAAACAAAAGAGTGGGAAGAGTGGGGAGGTGGAAGCGCGTCATACGTGGTACTCACTTTGCTTCCGTTTGTCAACTAATATTTCTCTTGGGGCAGCTCCCGATAAACGGTGGCAAGCCCAAGTCCCCGTACGTTCCCCCGCTTTACTTTTTCCTATTAAGAAAAAGAAAAGTCTCTTTGGCGATGACCTACTCTCCCAGGGGGTCACCCCCCAAGTACCATCAGCGCTGATGAGCTTAACTGCCGGGTTCGAGATGTAACCGGGTGTATCCTCATCGCTCCAATCACCAAAGAGACTATTTCACAAATGAAAGTTCTGAACAATAATTAACCTTACCGAGAAAAGTATCAAGTTCTCCACATCACAAGAGAAGCCCTCAATCAATTAGTACAGCTTAGCTCAACACATTGCTGTGCTTACACACGCTGCCTATATAACAGATAGTCTATCTGTGATTTTAAGTCCTTACGGACAGAGGGATCTTATCTTGAGGCAGGCTTCCCACTTAGATGCTTTCAGCGGTTATCCTTGCCAGACGTAGCTACCCAGCGATGCCATTGGCATGACAACTGGCACACCAGAGGTCTGTCCACTCCGGTCCTCTCGTACTAGGAGCAGCTCCTCTCAAATCCCTTACGCCCACAGCGGATAGAGACCGACCTGTCTCACGACGGTCTGAACCCAGCTCGCGTACCGCTTTAATGGGCGAACAGCCCAACCCTTGGGACCTTGTCCAGCCCCAGGATGCGATGAGCCGACATCGAGGTGCCGAGCCTGGTCGTCGATGTGAACTCTTGGACCAGACTAGCCTGTTATCCCCGGGGTAGCTTTTATCCGGTAAGCCACGGCCCTTCCACTCGGAACCGTGGGATCACTAAGCCCTACTTTCGTATCTGCTCGACGCGTTGGTCTTGCAGTCAAGCTCCCTTATGCCTTTACACTCTTTGGCAGGTTTCCATTCAGCCTGAGGGAACCTTTGGGCGCCTCCGTTACCTTTTAGGAGGCGACCGCCCCAGTCAAACTGCCCACCTGGCACGGTCCCCCATCCGGATTACGGAATGGGGTTAGGGCCTAGGCATGATCAGGGTGGTA
>JABGQU010000005.1 GCA_018648605.1 Anaerolineae bacterium
TAAAGCAATAAACTCTTGATCATCTAAAGGAGGTGATGTCGCGGAAGGAAATAATAACAACTTGTTCTAACCTAGAATTTCACAAACCCTATTCGGAGGAATACAAAGTAATGAAGAAAACACTTCTCACCCTTTTTGTGCTGCTGATGGTTGCAAGCCTGATCTTGTCAGCTTGTACACCTGAAGTTGCAGAACCTGTTGCAGAACCTGTAGCAGAACCTGCCACAGATATGTCCGCCCCTGCCCCCGCAGGTGACGAACTAGCGGCTGCTTACGCCGGCGAATATGATGGCACAGTTGTCACCATGTCTGGTCCTTTCACCGATGCAGACGCCGTCAAATTTGATGCTTCTGTTGTTGCTTTTGAAGAGGCAACCGGCATTGATATTCAATATGAAGGCTCGAAAGAATTTGAAGCCTCCATCACCATCCGTGTAGACGGTGGCGATGCTCCTGACATTGTTGACTTCCCACAGCCCGGTCTTCTGTCCACGATGGTTGCCAAAGGTCAAGTTGTTGACCTGAACGGTGTCATTGACGAAGCTTGGCTGGCAGAGAACTACATCCAATCCTGGCTGGATATGGGCACCATGGAAGGTCCCGATGGTCCTATGATGGCTGGTGTTTGGGCACGTGCTAACGGTAAGTCTTTGGTTTTCTACCCGAAAGCCGAATTTGATGCTGCTGGCTACACTGTTCCCGAAACTTGGGAAGAAATGATGACCCTCACTGAGACGATCGCCTCTGATGGTGACACCCCTTGGTGTATCGGTATTGAGTCTGGTGCTGCAACCGGTTGGGCAATGACCGACTGGCTCGAAGACACCATGCTCCGCACCACCTCGCTTGAAAATTACGACAAATGGGTTGCTGGCGAATTGCCCTTCAGCTCACCCGAAGTACAAAATGCGCTCGGTTACGTCACCGACATCTGGTTCAATGATGACTACGTCTATGGCGGTCAGGCTGCTATCCCCACCACTTTCTTTGGTGATGCCCCCACCCCGATGTTCGATTCACCCCCCAAATGCTGGCTGCACCGTCAGGGCAACTTCATTACCTCCTTCTTCCCAGAAGGCAAAGAAGCTGGCGTAGATTACGACTTCTTCTACCTGCCCCCGATCGATGAGCAATACGGCAAACCTGTTCTTGGTGCCGGCGATATTTACGCCATGTTCAACGACCGCCCCGAAGTTCGCGCAGCAATCCAATACTTCTCAACTGGCGATTCCGTCAAAGGTTGGGTCGAAGCTGGTGGTGCAATTTCGCCCCATAACGACTCTGATCTCGATTGGTACGCTGACTCCGTCACCCGTGGCGTTGCTGAGATCATCTTGAATGCAGATTCCTTCCGCTTCGATGCATCTGACCTGATGCCCGGTGCTGTTGGTGCTGGCACCTTCTGGAAATACATGACCGATTACGTGAGCGGTTCTGTCAACCAAGAAGCTGCCCTTCTGCGAATTGATGCATCCTGGCCCACTGCTGAGCCTGCCAGACTGGCTTTTGATGGTGAAGCTCCCCCCGCTACCGGAGATGAATTAGCCGCCGCATTGAATGGTGATTATGAAGGCACAGTTGTTACTATGGCTGGCCCCTTCACCGATGTAGACGCCGTCAAATTTGACGCATCTATCGCTGCTTACGAAGAAGCAACCGGCATTGATATTCAATATGAAGGCTCGAAAGAATTTGAAGCCTCCATCACCATCCGCGTAGACGGTGGCGATGCCCCCGATATTGTTGATTTCCCACAACCTGGCTTGCTCGGCACTATGGTTGCCAAAGGTCAAGTTGTTGATCTCAACACCGTTATTGACACCGATTGGCTCGCAGAAAATTACGGACCTGCCTGGCTCGAAATGGGCACAATGGCTGGACCTGATGGCGATCTGATGGCTGGTGTTTGGGGTCGTGTCAATGGTAAATCTCTCGTTTTCTATCCGAAAGCCGAATTTGATGCCGCTGGCTACACCGTTCCCGAAACTTGGGATGAATTAGTCGCTCTCACCGAGACAATCGCCTCTGATGGTGATACTCCTTGGTGTGTCGGTATTGAGTCTGGTGCCGCAACCGGTTGGGCAATGACCGACTGGCTCGAAGACGCCATGCTCCGCACCACCTCCCTCGAGAACTACGACAAATGGGTTGCTGGCGAATTGCCCTTCAACTCACCCGAAGTACAAAACGCGCTCGGTTACGTTACCGACATTTGGTTCAATGATGCTTACGTCTATGGCGGTCAGGCTTCTATCCCCACCACTTTCTTTGGTGATGCCCCCACCCCGATGTTTGACTCACCTCCCAAATGCTGGCTGCACCGTCAGGGCAACTTCATTACCTCCTTCTTCCCAGAAGGCAAAGAAGCTGGCGTAGATTACGACTTCTTCTACCTGCCCCCGATCGATGAAGCCTATGGCAAACCCGTTCTCGGTGCTGGCGATATTTATGCGATGTTCAACGACCGCCCCGAAGTTCGTGCAACCATTCAATACTTCTCCACCGGCGATTCTGTCAAAGGTTGGGTAGAAGCTGGTGGCGCAATTTCGCCGCATAATGACTCCGACCTCGGTTGGTACGCTGATCCTGTTACTGCCGGTGTTGCTGAAATTCTTCTCAACGCAACTGCTTTCCGCTTTGACGCCTCAGATCTAATGCCCGGCTCCGTTGGCGCTGGCACCTTCTGGAAATACATGACCGATTACGTAAGCGGTACTGTTGAAATGGAAGATGCTCTTCAGCAGATCGACGACTCTTGGCCCGAATAAACTTTTTCTCTTTTGAGATGAAGTAGAATAAAACAGAGGGGCAGGATTTATTTCCTGCCCCTCTAGATATGTCATTGCGAGGTAGCTTTTTCACCGACCTGTGCTCCGAAGGGGTGAGCAATCTCCTAGACAGTTAGGGAGACTGCTTCGCAAGGGCGGCTCGCAGTGACATGGACGATCAAACCGTATCGAACGTGATTTGAACCTGGGTGCTGCACCCAAACATCTTCTCAGCATGAGCAGGATTCCCCCACCAGAAAACCTTTCGGTGTTTCCTTAGGCGAGAAAATGTATACGCCGAAAAGATGTTGACCGGCGGCAGGCAAGTTGA
The DNA here is from genome assembly GCA_018648605.1 of Anaerolineae bacterium. GTDB lineage: Bacteria > Chloroflexota > Anaerolineae > Anaerolineales > Villigracilaceae > Desulfolinea. Next base: position 3,100 of record JABGQU010000005.1, read on the forward strand.
AATCAAGCGCGATGCAATGCTCTATATCCTATTTTCAGGAGGTAAGGTTTATGCAATCACCAGCAAAAAACTCTTCCGCTTTTTCGACGATCGGGCGAGTGCTCCTTTCTTTTCTTGTGCCCGTAATCACCTTCTGGGGGTTATGGCAAGTTTTTCTCTTCTTACGCGATAGCGAAGCACCGCAACTTGTCATTATCGTGGTTGCTATCCTTTGGGGCGTTGGCGGCATAGCACTCCTCTTTGTCGTCTTGAACTGGTTTGTAGAGCAACTGCCGGGGGAATTAGGACGAAGACTGCAACCTTTTGTATTTATTGGTCCCGCTGTTGCCATTATGGCATGGTACCTGGCCATTCCTGTTTTTCGAACCTTGGCGCTCAGTTTTAAAGGGCCGCTTGGGCAAGAATGGATCGGCAAAGGTTGGGAAATTTTCGCCAATTATGAATTTGCCTTCACTGATCGCATCATGCTCGAAACTTTCCGTAACAATTTGATGTGGATGGTTTTTGGCACAGCCCTCAGTGTAGGATTTGGCTTGCTCGTTGCCGTGCTGGCAGATCGCAGTAAATTTGAATCTATTTATAAGGCCATTATTTTTATGCCTATGGCCATCTCTTTTGTCGGCGCAGGTGTGATTTGGAAATTTGTCTACACCTACAGAGGTGTGGGCGTTGGTATTCAGGAGATTGGCTTGCTCAACGCCATTGTCCTTGCGTTTGGAGGGGAGTCGCAGCCCTGGCTCAATTTGCCCCCGTGGAATAACTTTTTCCTCATCATCATTATGGTCTGGCTCCAAACAGGATTTGCGATGGTCGTCATCTCTTCAGCGATCAAGGGAATCCCAGACGAATTACTGGAAGCCGCTCGCATAGATGGTGCGACCGAAGTACAAGCCTTTTTCGGGATTACCATCCCTTATATCAAAGGAACGTTACTGACGGTCACAACCACAATCGTTATCTTTAGCTTGAAGTTATTTGACATTGTTCGCGTCATGACAGGCGGTAATAACGGCACAAACGTTATCGCCAACGAGTTTTATTTGCAACGCTTTACTTATGGCAACACGGGGCGTGCCTCTGCGATTGCGATCATTCTCTTAATTGCTGTTGTTCCGGTCATTATCTACAATTTACGAGAATTCAATAAAGATAGGAGGGCTTTCTAATGGCTACTAGCAGCTTAAAAGGTCAACAAAGAAGATCATCTCTTATCATCAACGGGGTTTTGATCTTAGTCTGCCTGATATGGCTCGTACCAACCTTGGGCGTTTTCATCACTTCTTTTAGAGACAGCCAAGATATTTTTAATTCTGGCTGGTGGGCTGTTCTTCCCCACAAAGAAGATGCCGAGACCGGCGAGATCATTCTTGAAGATGATATTGATGTGAATGGACAAATTGCCATTGAAGGCACTTCTGCCACTTTTGAAGAATGGCGCGAAGGCGTTGTCTTGCCCGATGGCAGGAAATTAACCTGGTATGGCAATAAACGTACCCGAAAAATTATTATCAGTGAAGAAGTCTGGGTAGGTTTTGCGGCAAACTTAACACTTGAAAACTACAAAGATGTCATCACGGGCAAAGAAATCTCCTTTACTGACGCCGGAGGAAATGAAATCACCCGCAAAGGCAATAATTTAGGCGGCGCATTTCTAAACTCTGTTGCGGTGGCTATTCCGGCTACGGTCATTCCGATTTTGATCGCTGCCTTTGCTGCCTTTGGCTTCTCATGGCTCAAATTTCCGGGTAGAGACTTGCTTTTCACGATGATTGTGGCAATCCTCGTCGTTCCATTGCAAATTTCGCTTGTCCCCATTTTGCAGGATTACACCAAACTGGATTTGAACGGCACCTTCCTCGGGATTTGGCTGGCACATACGGGATTTGGCTTGCCACTGGCAACCTATCTTCTCTTTAACTACATCAGCACCTTGCCACGCGAACTACTTGAAGCTGCTTATATTGACGGCGCATCGAATTTCACCATTTTCGTTCGCCTGATCCTGCCGCTTTCGGTTCCGTCACTCGCATCCTTCGCCATCTTCCAATTCCTGTGGGTCTGGAACGATTATCTCGTTTCTCTCGTCTTCCTGGGCGAGAAAACGCGTGTGATCACCTACGCCCTCGCCTCCATCGTCGGAGAAAAAGGGCAAGATTGGCATCTATTAACTTCAGGTGCATTTATCTCCATGTTGCTGCCTCTAGCCGTTTTCTTTGCTCTTCAACGCTACTTCGTGCGTGGTATGTTGGCTGGCTCGGTCAAAGGCTAAAACGTGAAATATCGACAGCTAGGAAAGAGCGGTTTGCTTGTTTCCAACCTTGCGTTGGGAACAATGATTTTTGGTGAGAAAAAAGAACGCAGCACATCCGCAGACGAAGCAACACGCATTATCCATCGTTATCTCGACGTTGGCGGAAATCATATTGATACCGCCAACGTCTACGCAGGTGGTCGCTCCGAAGAGATCGTCGGAGCAGCCTTGCATGGTCGCCGCGACAATGTTGTTCTCGCGACCAAAGTCCGCTTCCCGATGGGAGAAGGCGTTAATGATGGTGGGCTTTCTCGCCACCATATTTTTCGCAGTGTGGAAGCCAGCCTAAAACGCCTCCAAACCGACGTGATCGACCTGCTCTATATGCACTGCTGGGATCCGCTTACGCCCATCGAAGAATCACTGCGTGCCTTCGACGATCTCGTCTCTGCAGGCAAAGTGCGCTATATCGGCGTTTCAAACTTCAAAGCCTGGCAATTGATGAAAGCTCTCGGCATCAGCGAGCAATATAACTGGGCACGTTTTGTCGCCGCTCAATATCAATATAGTTTGGTCACGCGTGATATTGAAAAAGAATATCTTGACCTCTGCGCTAGCGAAGGCGTTGGGCTGACACCTTGGGGTCCCCTTGGCGGTGGATTCCTCAGCGGAAAATATCAACAAGACCAGAAACCCACCCAAAGCGCGCAAGGTCGTCTCGCTACATCACCCAGCCACGAAGAAGAGGCCTGGGAACGCCGCAATATCGACCGTAACTGGCAGATCATCACCACCGTGAACGAAGTTGCTAATAAATACAACGCCACGCATTCGCAAATTGCACTGGCATGGCTACTCTCGCGTACAGTCGTCGCCTCCATTATTCTTGGTGTGCGCACCCTCGAACAACTCAATGATAATCTCGGCACCAGCGAAATAAACCTGACGTCAGAAGACATCAATTTGCTCGATCAAGCTAGCGCAACACCGGCAGGCTATCCTTATCGCTTCATCAAAAATTATGGTCAACGCCATGCTGATGGCTAGCTGCATATTGGCATTATCAAATTAGTCAGCAACCAAACAGCCATTTCTATAAGTGGCTGTTTTTGCGAAAAGAACACGGAATAAACCATGTCAAATACAACCCTTCATTTTCCGAAAGATTTTCTCTGGGGCACAGCCGCCTCCGCCTATCAGATCGAAGGCGCGTATAACGAAGATGGCAAAGGCGAAAGTATCTGGGATCGCTTCGTCCGCTGGGATGCACATGTGCTCAACGGCGATACAGGCGATATCGCCTGCGACCACTATCACAGGATGCCGCAAGATGTCGCCCTGCTTAAAGAGTTGGGCATTCCCTGCTACAGCTTTACAGTTGCGTGGACGCGTATCCTGCCAGAGGGGCGCGGGCAAGTCAACGCTAAAGGTTTGGATTTCTACGACCGCCTCGTAGACGCCCTCCTGGACGCAGGCATCCGTCCGAAAGGCACTCTCTATCACTGGGATTTCCCCCAACTACTTCAGGATTTGGGCGGATGGGTGAACCGAGACTCGGTGCAGTGGTTTGGCGACTACGCCCAAATCGTCTTCGACAAATTGGCAGATCGCGTAAAAATTTGGGGCACACATAACGAACCCTGGGTGGCATCCTTTTTGGGTTACGCCAGCGGATTCCATGCCCCGGGGATTTGTGATTTTACAAAAGCTTATCAGACCGCCCATCATATGCTTATGGCACATGGTAAGGCTGTACAAATTTATCGTGATAGCGGCTATGGGGGCGAGATCGGCATTATTCTCAACCTGAACGGTCTCATCCCTGCCAGCGAGAGCGAAGAGGATATTGCCGCCACGCAGCGCGTCCACGATGAGACACATGCCCTCTTCCTCGACCCGGTATTTAAGGGTAGATATCCACAGCGGCATTTTGATTATATTGGCGCGCACCAACCCCAAATCCACGAAGGTGACCTGCAACTCATCCAGCAACCAATAGATTTTCTGGGGCTAAATTATTACAACACGGACACTGTATCCTATGATGTTTTTGGCGGATTAAACAAAGCTCGCATCACGCCCTACTCATCTCCGGGCTGGGGTAAAACAGATATGCACTGGGGCATCCACCCCGCAGGAATTAAGAGCGAGGTGTTGCACATCAAAGAGAATTACGGCAACCCCGATCTGTATATCACAGAAAACGGCTGTGCCATGCCCGACGGGCCCGATGAGAATGACTTTGTGCTCGATTGGGACAGAATTCGCTATATCAAGGCACATATACAAGCGTTGCACGAGGCAATTGAAGCTGGCGCAAACCTGAAGGGTTATTTTGTCTGGAGCGTTTTTGACAATTTTGAATGGGAACGCGGCTATAGCAATCGCTTTGGCTTGGTACGCGTTAATTATGAAACACAGGAACGCACCCCGAAGCAGAGTGCCTATTGGTATCGGGGTGTGATTAAGAAGAATGGGATTGAAATTTAATTCAGTCTCTGAGCGGAGTGCTTCACGACAGTGAAGCACGCAGACGAAGAGCGGCTCTAGCAAACCTGTCCTTCGTCTACACTCCCATTCGGTCGTTCCGCTCAGGAGCTGTAACTTATGCTTATGAAAAAACACAACTTCGACGCAGTCATCTTCGACCTCGACGGGGTCATCACGGACACCGCATCCACGCATAGCACCGCCTGGAAGCAGATGTTCGACGATTTCTTGCGCACTCACGCCGAAAAAACCGACTCCCTTTTCCACGAGTTCACGCACGAGCAGGATTACCTGGCCTACGTGGACGGCAAGCCGCGCTATCAGGGCGTGGCATCTTTTCTCGAATCGCGCGGCATTGCGTTGCCTTTTGGGGAACCCGAAGATGCCCCCACAGAAGTGACTGTTTGCGGTTTGGGAAATCGAAAGAACGAGCTTTTCAATAAAAGTATTCAGGCTGGGAACGTGCATGTTTATCAAAGCACGGTCGATTTAATGCACCAATTACGAGATGCCGGGATACGGATAGGCGTGGCGTCTTCGAGCAAAAATGCGAAAGTTGTCCTCGAAACCGTTGGCTTGCTGGATATGATCGAGACACGCGTAGATGGAGTTGTTTCCGCGCAACTGGGCTTAAAGGGCAAACCCCAAGCAGATATCTTCACGACCGCTTGCGATAATCTGCGGCTCTACTACGACCGTGCTGTTATCGTCGAGGATGCCATCTCTGGCGTGCAGGCCGGGCAAAATGGCGGATTTGGTCTCGTACTTGGCGTCGCACGAGAAGATAACGCCCATGCTTTGCGCATCAATGGCGCAGATATAGTCGTTGAAGACATCGCTGAAATTGATATAGAAAAAATTGACCGCTGGTTTGTCAAGGGATTGGAAAACGAAAAATGGTCGATCCATTATTCTGACTATCGTCCTGAACTAGAAGGCACACGAGAAACCCTCTTGAGCGTAGGGAATGGCTTCTTCGGAACACGCGGTGCGCTCGAAGAGACTTTCGCAAATGAGCATAATTACCCGGGCACTTATATTGCGGGGCTTTACAATCGGCTGGATTCAGAAGTTGGTGGACGAACTATCAGCAACGAAGATTTTGTCAACGCGCCAAATTGGCTGCCGATCACTTTTAAGGTTGGGGATGGGGACTGGTTTTTGCCGCACCTACCTGGCTCGAATGAATCAACTGGAGACCCGAAAGGTTTCCTACGAACTGAGTCCGACAAGCTTTTAGACCAGAAAAGTCACCTTTTAAGTGAAGATTCTTGGGAAAACCTTTCGGGTCTTGGACGCATCCTGAAAATCTCCCGCCGTCTCGATTTTCGGACGGGCATTTTGCGCCGAGAGATGATCGTTGAAGATGCAGAGGGGCATCAAACGAAAGTCGTCTCGCAGCGTTTGGCGAGCATGGAGAATCATCATCTCGCAGCATTACGCTATGAGATCACACCACTGAATTATGATGGAGAAATCTCTATCCGCTCGATGTTGGATGGCGATATTATCAATGACGGGGTAGCTCGCTATAGGGATTTGAACGCCAAGCATCTCGAAGCGGTGAAAGAAGAAAGCGATGGAAGTTTTAGCTCTTTGCTCGTAAAAACCAACCAATCGGATATTTTGATCGCGGAAGCAGCGCGTCTTTTCGTTACTGCGGAGGGAAATGCGCTAGAGCCAGCTTTTGAGAAAAGCCAAGTGCCAGCCAGAATAACGACCGCTTTCACGGTAGATGTTGAAAGGGGTGTTCCTTTAACGGTAGATAAATTGGTGGCGATCTATACATCCAACCAGGAGCAAGTTGACGATCCGTTCGTCGCGGCGCAGAATGCGCTATCCCAAATAAATAGTTTTGATGAGATCCGCCAAGCCAGTGAAAACGCGTGGACGAAGATTTGGGAGAAGATCGACATCCAGATCGAGGGTGACCGCGTGGCGCAAAAGCTGATCCGTTTGCATCTTTATCACACCATACTAACGGCGTCGCCGCACAACAAGGATTTGGATGCGGGCATTCCTGCGCGCGGCTTGAGCGGCGAATCGTATCGTGGACATATCTTTTGGGACGATCTCTATATTTTGCCATTTCTCAATCTGCATTTCCCCGAAACGGTGCGTTCGGCGCTGATGTATCGCTATAAGCGGCTGGGACTGGCGCAAGAATATGCGCAGGAGAACGGCTTTCAGGGCGCTATCTTCCCCTGGCAAAGCGGCAGCGATGGGCGCGAGGAAACACAGACACTGCATCTCAATCCGCTTTCGGGCGAATGGGGTGCGGATCATAGCCCGTTGCAACGTCATGTCAGTTTGGCGGTGATCTACAATATTTGGGATTATCTGCGGGTTAATGAAGATCAGGATTTTCTCGAGAATTTCGGCGCCGAGGTCTTTTTGGAAGTCTGTCGTTTTTGGGCGGGCAAAGCCAGTCTGAACGAAACAACGGAACGCTATGATATCAGCGGCGTGATGGGGCCGGATGAGTTCCATGAGAAATATGTCGAGACGCACGAAGGCGGGCTGAAAAATAATAGCTACACCAATATCCTCGTGGCGTGGTCACTGCGACGCGCATTTGATCTGCTCGCAAAAATGGGCGCATCTGCCAAAGCCGTGTTGCTTGAAAAAATAAACCTTGACGATGAAGAATTGCTGCGCTGGCAGGATATTTCGCAGCGGCTCACTATTCCGATCAGTGACGAGGGTATTCTCGAACAGTTCGAGGGCTATTTTGATCTTAAGGAACTCGATTGGGCATATTACAGGCAACAATACGGCAATATTCACCGCATGGATCGCATCCTGAAAGCTGAAGGAAAATCTCCCGACGACTATAAGGTCGCTAAACAAGCGGATGCGCTGATGGCGTTTTATGTGCTGGATGAAAAAGAGATCAAATCCCTTTTGGGTGCTCTAGGCTACGCTCCGCCCGAAGATTTTCTCCGCAAAAATTTTGATTACTATCTTAGGCGAACCTCACATGGTTCAACCCTGAGTCGGCTTGTTCATGCTTACCTGGCGCATCGCCTCGGCGAGAAACAGTTGGCTTGGCAACTCTACACCGAAGCCCTCGAAAGCGACTATGTAGATATTCAAGGCGGCACGACAAAAGAGGGTATCCATGCGGGTGTGATGACCGGCACGGTCTTCTTTGCCATGCGGGCCTTCGCCGGGCTTGATCTGAACGGTGATGTTCCGACAGTTTCACCGAATTTGCCCTCGCATTGGCGCAAGATGAAGTTTAATCTTGGCTTTAAGGGTAAGCGGCATCATTTTGTGGTTGGGGCTGATAAAGTTAGGATCAACACAAAAGGATAATCACATGCTCGGAGACGTACTACTGATCACAGAAAAACATAAAAAAGCTGCCAAGGCTATCGTCGAATATGCTCAAAAACTGCAAGGCGACAAAATCGTCATTGCTGTTGGTGGAGAATCGGGTTCCGGGAAATCGGAACTCGGTCATGAAGTGGCGCATCTGCTCAAAACGCAGGGCACGCCCGCAAAGATCATGCATATCGACAATTACTACAAAACCTCCCCGCAAGAGCGAAATCCCTGGCGCAAGGACCACGGTGCAGAGAGCATCGGCTACACCGAATACGATTGGGAAACCATCATTCGCAACCTCGCCGAATTCCGTGCCGATGCCGACAGCGTCACCATGCCCTGCATCGACCTGCTCACCGATCAAGAAGACTTGCTGCACACCAGCTTTAAGGGCTTGCGCTATATGGTCATTGAAGGGCTTTACGCCCTCCAAGCCGAAGCCGATTGCCGAGCCTTTATCGACTTGACTTATCACGAAACAAAAAAAGCACAGCTTTCACGCGGCAAAGAAAATATGGATGAATGGCGTTTGCAGGTTCTTGAGCAGGAGCATCAGGTTGTGCAATCGCTGCGCCCCAAAGCAGATTTGATCGTCACGCCAGATTTTGATGTGATCGAAAATAAAAAATGACAAAACTTTTTGCAGGCATAGAAGGCGGCGGGACGAAGTTCGTTGTTGCCGTTGGTAGGCCGGATGGAAAGATCCTCGCCGAGACGCGCATCCCGACCACTACGCCAGAAGAGACACTCTCCCGCTGCGTGGATTTTCTTCAGGCACAGGCGGATGCCCTCGGCAGCCTCGCCGCGATCGGGGTGGCCTGTTTCGGTCCGCTCGACCTTCAGCCTGCTTCCGTGAACTACGGGCATATTCTCTCAACCCCAAAAAATGGCTGGTCAAACGCCGATATTCTTGGTTCGCTGCGAAAAGCATTTGATGTACCGATCAGCATTGACACCGACGTCAATGGCGCAGCCCTCGGTGAATGGCGCTGGGGGGCGGCACAAGGCTTGGAAAACTTCATTTACCTGACCATCGGGACGGGCATAGGCGGGGGCGGGATGCTGAACGGCAACTTAATGCACGGTCTGCTGCACCCTGAGATGGGGCATATCCCCTTGCCAAAGGATGACGATGCCATTAGTGTCTGTCCCTTCCACGATGATTGTTTCGAGGGACTGGCTTCGGGTCCGGCGATCGAGATGCGTTGGGGCGTGAAAGCAGAAGAGCTTCCTGTCGGGCATCCTGCTTGGGAAGTGGAAGCAAGTTATATCGCACAGGCGTTGCGAAGCTTTATCTGCACCTTATCTCCGCAGCGGATCATCCTCGGCGGCGGCGTGATGGCACAAGCGCATCTCTTCCCGCTCATCCGTGAAAAGACGCTCGTGGAATTGAATGGTTACATCCAATCGCCCGAAATTTTAAAGCGGATCGACGAGTATATCGTCCCCGTTGCGCTAGACGGCAAGGCTGGGATTTTAGGAGCGTTTGCATTGGCAGAGCAGGCTTTGAAAAAATAAACCGCCGAGACGCCAAGAGCGCCAAGAAGTTTTAGAGAATCGCCAAGAGAACCTGGCGAGCTTAGATAAAACTTGGCCTTCTCTGCGTCTTGGCGGTTCAAAAACCGTGTAGGAGGATGCGCAAATGAAAGGCGACATCATCGTTTTGGAAGAACACCATATCGCTGCAGCGAAAGAGATCGTGCCGGAGATCGTGGGAAAGATCAGGGCAAAAGCTGCACGCTATATCATCACCGTTGCAGGTGAATCGGGTAGCGGGAAGTCGGAAACAGGCAAGGCAATTGCCGACGAGTTGGGTGCGGTGGGCATCAATGCCGTGCTGATCGGGCAGGACGATTATTTCGTGCTCCCGCCAAAATCGAATGATGCCCAACGCCGCGAAGACCCCGAATGGCTCGGCCCGCATGTGGAAGTACGCATGGACGTGCTGGAGAGCAACCTGAAGGCTGCAATTGACGGGGCAGATTCTTTTGTGAAGCCGCTGATCGACTATAACGCCAACTCGGTCGAAGACCAAATTATTGACCTGACAGGCGTGAAGGTAATCGTTGCCGAGGGAACGTACACGTCTTTGTTAAAGAACGTGGATACAAGAGTTTTTATTGCAAGAAATCGTTTAGACACACTCGAACATCGCAAAAAACGTAATCGTGGTAGCGAAGTCGGCGACCCCTTTATTGAGAATATTTTAAAGATCGAGCATAAGATCATTGCCGGGCATCGCCAGTTGGCGGATTTTGTAATTACGAAAGAGTATGCTGTAATTTCAGTGGATCACGATTTTCCCCAAATAACGTCATTGCGAACGAAGTGAAGCAATCCCCTACCTATGCACGGAGATTGCTTCGGCAGAAAAATTGCATCGCAATGACAAAATCGAAGAGCGATTTCTCTGGTAGCGTCGTCCATCGACTACCGCTTCGATACGCTCTTCTCTACGTTCAGAGCTGCTCAGCGTCCGCTCAGGAATTGTATTTTTTTCTAAAATATTAAGGAACGACCATGACCGTCAAAAACAAAGTCCAACTCATCACATACCCTGATTCACTCGGCGGCGATTTGAAGACGATGCACGAAGTGCTCGAAACGCATTTCCCGAAGGCCTTTCAAGGCGGCATCCATATCCTGCCGCCTTTCCCATCATCAGGAGATCGCGGCTTTGCGCCGCTAACTTACCTCGAGATCGAACCCTCTTTCGGTACTTGGGAAGATATTCGCCGTCTCGGCAAAAAGCACGATATTCTGCTCGACCTGATGGTAAACCACCTTTCCGCCAAGTCGGAATTCTTCAAGGATTTTCTGCAACGTGGGCATAAATCGCAATATGCTGATCTATTTTTAACTGTGGATAAGATCTGGGCAGACGGCGAAATCCCTGCCGAAGACTTTGAAAAGATCTTCCTGCGGCGTACCGAGCCGTATTCCGATTTCAGCATCGAAGAGACAGGTGAAACCAAGCGCGTCTGGACAACTTTCGGCAAAATAACACCCTCCGAACAGATCGACCTCGACGTCAACTCGCCTGCTACACGCCAGCTTTTGACCGATTTCTTCGAGAACTTCGCCAAACATGGCGTCAAGATCGTGCGCCTGGATGCCGTTGGCTATATCACCAAAAAGCCCGGGACAAGCTTCTTCTTCGTCGAGCCGGAAATCTACGAATTTCTCGACTGGATCACAGAACTCGCCAATACCCTCGGCATCGAGCTATTGCCTGAAGTCCACGCACATCATACGATCCAAAACAAACTCGCCGAGCAAGGACACTGGATATACGATTTCATCCTGCCTTATCGCGTGCTTGAAACACTATTCAATCGGGATAGCACGGCGCTCGTAGCATACCTTAAAGAGCGACCGGCGAAACAATTCACCATGCTCGATTGTCACGACGGCGTGCCGATCAAACCTGATCTGGATGATCTCTATGACGGAACAGACGCGAGAAAATTAGTGGATACCTGTCTCGAGCGTGGCTCCAATCTCAGCTTGATACACGCCCCGAAATACCGCGACCCGGACGGATTCGACGTTCATCAGATTCGCGGCACCTACTACTCAATGCTCAACGCCGATGACGATGCTTATCTCGCCGCACGCGCGATCCAATTTTTTGCGCCGGGCATCCCGCAGGTCTACTATGTCGGTTTGCTGGCGGGAGAGAACGATCTCGCCATTCTTGAGCAGGGCGGGGAAGGTCGCGATATCAACAGGCATAACTATTCTTTAAACGAGATCAAGCAGGAGGTCGGGCGCGAGGTCGTGCAGCGGCTCGTCAAGCTGATCCGGTTCAGGAACGAGTATCCCGCCTTTGATGGGGCGTTCACAGTGCTCGATTCGGCGGCTGATGAGATCAGCCTTGCATGGAAAAAAGGGGACGATATATGCACACTCAATGTGGATTTGAAGAGCATGAAATCTGAGATTGAGTATGTTGGGCATGATGGGCGTGAAATTCTTTATCTCATTTAGTCTGATTTCTACGCCCTAAAATCCATACTGCAATTATATTTACTGGGGGTAGTTGACTGACGAACCGCCCCCGGCAAGCAGGGGAGGGACGAGTTCTCCTCCCGCTTGCGGGGGGAGCCAGAGGGGGCTTATTTCATAAGGAAAGAAATTATGAACGCAATCGAAGTAAAAAACCTGAAAAAATCTTTTGGTGACCTGCAAGCCGTTGACAGTGTTAACTTCGCCGCCGCACAGGGCGAGATTCTCAGCCTACTGGGACCAAACGGTGCAGGCAAATCAACCGCGATCTCCATGTTGGCGGGGTTGCTCGTCCCCGATGGCGGCAGCGCAACGCTGATGGGGCACTCTGTCACCGCAGACCCGCAAGCGGCGAAAGCCTCGCTTGGCGTTGTGCCGCAGGATATCGCACTCTACCCCGATCTTTCAGCCCGTGAAAATCTGGTCTTTTGGGGCAAGATGTATGGCTTGCGCGGCGCAGCACTCAACCAGCGCGTGGATAAAGTCCTCGAGATCATCGGTTTGAGCGAACGCCAAAAAGACCGCATCGGCAAGTTTTCGGGTGGCATGAAACGGCGTGTCAATATCGGCGCAGCCCTGCTTCATAAGCCCGACGTGGTCATCATGGATGAGCCGACCGTTGGCATTGATCCCCAATCCCGCCGTCATATTCTCGACAACGTCAAAGCCCTCAACAAGCAGGGCATGACCGTGCTCTACACAACGCACTATATGGAAGAAGCCGCCGAACTTTCCGATCACATCGCCATCATGGATCAAGGCAAGGTCATCGCTTTTGGCACGCACGCTGAACTCATCAAGCTTGTCGGCGAGCAAACCCGCATCGACCTGACCCTCAACACTGAATCGACCGTCATCTTCGATGCTTGGCGCAACACGCAAGGCGTCTCGCGTATTGATGCAGAGAACGGCACCGTCACACTGCTCGTCGATGACAGCAACCTTGTTCTGCCGCGTCTTTTCGAAGCCGCCGCACAGGCCAATGTGCGCATCACCTCCGTCGATATTCAGGAGCCAAATCTCGAAAGCGTTTTCCTGCATCTCACCGGACGCGCCCTGAGGGACTGACATGACTATTCTCGATATCGCTCTCAAAGATCTATTACGCTCATTTCGGAGTGCCTTCGCAGTCGGGATGATGATCATTGCCCCGCTTTTTCTGGTCGGATTGATCTACCTCTCCATCGGCGGCGGAGCAGACTCAGCCTCCAGCTTGCCCGGCATTAACGTAGGCGTGGTCAACGCCGATACAATTTCCGCTAACTCCCCGCTCGAACATCCCCTCGGCGACAACATCCGCAGCATCTTCTTCGACGAAAGCGTCGCCTCGTGGATCACCGCCAACGACTACGCTGACGAAACATCTGCTCGCGCCGCTCTCGATACACAGGAAATCGGCGTTGCCGTCATTATCCCTTCAGCCTTTAGCGACAGCTTTTTCGCAGGCGATGACGCTGTCCAAATCCTCATCATCAGCGACCCGACTCTAACCTTTGCCCCGCAGATTACCGAAAATATGGTGCGTGCTGTTCTCGACGGCGCTGCAGGCGGCGGAATCGCCATCCAAGCCCTAATCGAACGTCAGGACGTTGTAGACCCCGCACAACTATCCTTCGCTCTCGAAACCTATAGCGCCTGGTTTATTAACTTTCAACGCGATCTTTTCCATAACCCCGCTGAAGCGGCTTTGGTGATGGTCGCTCCTTCGGCAGATAATGAAACAGAAGCCCCTCTACAAAAAATGCTTGGCTTAATGACCGCCGGGCAAATGGTCTTCTTCGCATTTTTCACTGGCGCTTATTCCATGATGTCGATCCTGCGCGAAAACGAAGAAGGCACACTGGCGCGCATGTTCACGATGCCCATTCAACGCACATCCATTTTGGCAGGCAAATTCCTGGCAGTCTTTCTCTCTGTTCTCGTACAGGGGATCGTTTTGGTCGTCGCCTCGCATTATGCCTTTGGCGTCAATTGGGGCGCACCGCTCCCCGTACTTTTGGCACTGCTCGGACAGGTCATCGCCGCCACGGGGTTGGGCATCTTCCTGATCTCTTTCGTCAAAACAACGCAGCAGGCTGGTCCCGTGCTAGGCGGCGGTTTGACCGCACTTGGCATGTTGGGCGGCTTATTCACGGCCAACATCGCCATGCCCGAAGCCTTCACGATGATGGCAAACTTCACCCCACAGGGCTGGGTTATCAAAACCTGGAAGCTCGTTCTGGCAGGCCAACCCCTCGCTGAACTCTGGTACCCCTTCGCTGTGATGCTGCTGGTAGGCGTACTCATGTTCGCTTTTGGTGCGCGCAATTTTGGCAAGCGTTTTGTGTAAAAAATGAAGATGTGCATTGCATCCGACAGGATGCGTTGCACATCGGGTCTGGCAGGAAAAGTTGAGTTTGAAAACCCGACTTGCAACGCACTTTTCAAGTGCAATGCAAGTCTGCCAGACCTTTGAAAAGACAGGAAAAGATAATGAGAATTCTAGATTTAGCCACCAAAGACCTTTTACAGATTTTCCGCGACAAAAAATCTTTCCTCTTTTTGGCCGCCATGCCGATCATCTTCACGCTCTTCATGGGCTTCGCCTATAACAGTGGGGAAGATGGCGCAGAGGATGATGCTCGCATCTCCGTTGCGTGGGTGGATGAAGCTGATAATCAGTTCAGTGAACTTCTTTTTGAACGGCTGGATGAAAACACCGCGCTCTCGCTCGTGGATATGGAAGAGGCTTCCGCTATGGATGCGTTGGCGCGCGGCGATATGCTCGGGGTGCTAATTATCCCTTCGGCGTTCGGCGAGCAAGCCGAGGGCACGTCCGCGCTCGGGCAGATCACGTTGGTGACCGATACCTTATCCACAGAAGGGCAATCGCTCTATCAGTTGCTGCGTGTCCCCGTATCCCAATTGGCAAGTGCTGTTGAGATTGGCACGCTCACCGCAGATGTGATTGGCGACTCCGCTGAGTTTTCGCCAGCCTTCACGTTGGCATTGGAAGAATGGGACGAGCATCAATCGCGCTCTCTGGTGCGCACGGAAAAAGCCGTTGCACAAGAGGAAGAAAGTTGGTTTGGCGATAATCCCTATAACCAGGCTTCGCCGGGAATTGTGGTGCAGTTTGCGATTATCGGGCTGATTACCTCAGCACAGATTTTGGTCGAAGAGCGCAAAAATCGCACCCTGCAACGCCTGATGAGCACCGCCATGCGGACATGGGAGATTGTAGCGGGGCACATATTGGCGATGTTCACATTGGCCTTTTTGCAGATTGCGTTACTGGTTTTGTTTGGGCAGTGGGTTCTGGACGTGAACTATCTGCATGCCCCGCTGGCGACCTTGCTTATTTCTGCTGCGCTGGGTATTTGGGTGGCGAGTATGGGCTTGTTAATCGGCGTAGTTGCCAAATCAGACGATCAGGTGATCTTGTTTTCGATGGTAGCGATGTTCTTCTTCTCGGCCCTGGGCGGGACGTGGTTTCCGCTGGATGTTAGCGCTGGTGGTTTTGCAGCCTTCGGCAGGCTGATGCCCTCTTATGCAGCGATGAATGGTTTGCAGAATATTCTCATTCGCGGGCTGGGGCTGGCATCCATTTGGCAGCCGGTTGCTATTTTGATGATATATGCCTTGGGATTTTTCATGCTGGCGCTTTGGCGTTTTAGAAAGATAGGCGTTTGATTATTAAGACACAGCATTCTAGCCAGCTATGCGCTCCCTTGTCATTTCAATCAGGTCTTATAAATGCTACAATAGCGGCAGTAAATTCAATAGGCTGCGTCAAAGGAGCAAGATGAAGAAAGAATTTGGTGTCCATTCAGAAGTCGGTAAATTGCGCAAAGTCATTGTCCATCGCCCAGGCTTGGAGATGCGGCGTCTGACCCCATCCAATTGCAAGGAATTCCTCTTCGAAGACGTGATCTGGACACGCAAGGCACGCCAGGACCATAATCTTTTTGTGGACCTAATGCGGGAAGATTATGGCGTGCAGGTGATGTATGTGCATGAAATGCTCGCGGATGTTGTTGAAGAACCGGATGGACGTGCCTATATTTTGGACAGGAAGCTAACGCCCTATGACGTGGGCGTGGGTGGCGCTGTTGAGCTGCGTGCCTGGATGGACGAGATGGATCCAACGAGCCTGGCATCCCATTTGATCGGTGGGCTTATGATGAGCGAATTGCCTGCCGACATTTGCCCGACTTCGCAGGAAGCCTATGGGGGGAATGAATTTATCTTGCCGCCACTGCCCAATCAGATGTTCACGCGTGATAGCTCCAGTTGGATTTACAACGGTGTCACAGTAAATCCGATGTTCTGGTCCCCTCGTCGTAAGGAAACCTTGCACCTGAATGCGATCTACAAATATCACCCGGAATTTAAGGGTGGCGACTTCAACATCTGGTGGGGTGACCCTGATGTGGAGTATGGCAATGCGATGATCGAGGGGGGCGATGTGATGCCTGTTGGCAACGGAGTTGTCTTGATCGGGATGGGAGAACGTACCACCTATCAGGCAGTTAGTTTATTAGCACAAGAACTCTTCAAAAGTAAAGCAGCTACACATATTTTGGCCGCCAAGATGCCGCGTGATCGTGCAAGCATGCATCTGGATACGATCTTCACCTTTTGTGATCGTGATCTGGTGACAGTCTATGAACAAGTCATCAATCGTATTCAGCCGATCAGCTATCGTCCGGGAAAAGGCGGGGAACTGGAGATTACCGTTGAGAATATAGGCTGGCTGGAAGCTGTTGAAAAGGCAATGGGATTAAAGGAATTGCGCGTTATCCCCACCGGTGGGGATGATTTTCAGCAGGCACGCGAACAATGGGATGATGGCAATAATGTCGTTGCGTTGGAGCCCGGTGTAGTCGTGGCTTATGATCGCAATGAGTGGACGAATCAGAGATTACGTCAAGCTGGTGTGACCGTACTCACTATTCCCGGATCTGAGCTGGGACGTGGGCGCGGCGGTGGTCATTGTATGACCTGCCCCGTATTGCGCGATCCGGTTTAGTATCCCCTTTTTCTTGTCCTACACTGTTCAAGAAAATCCTTATGAATATCACCAACTACCAACGCGAATTTAATGAACTTCAAGAGAATCCAGCCCTTTTTGATCCGCGCGATTTTCGGGTGCGCAAGGAGGCACTGGATTTTGCCGACATCATTACCAAGTTCCGTCCTGAAAATAATATGGCTCTGATCGATTTACAGATGCACGCCCAGGAATTAGGCCATGAATTACGCGCCTTAAATGCATCCATTGGACAGGATTTTCTTGAGCGCTTCAGGGACGAAAAACCTTCTCCACAAAAATTTCGGGAGTGGTTGCAGCCTTATACAGATTATGCACAGAAAGCTTGGGGAAATCCGCACTATGGCTACGAAAGCCTCGATTTCCTCTTGAGCGAAGTCCTGCTCCCTGAGCCGCATCCTTGGCCTGATCGGGAGACAGAATATGGCATGGTGCGCTACGAGCCAACACCAGCCAGCGTGATCCTTGAGTTAACGGAGCGTATTACACTCTCTGACGATGATATCTTTTATGATCTCGGTTCAGGGTTGGGCAAAGTGACCACGCTCGTGCATCTTCTCAGCGGCGCGCGCTGCGTAGGGGTGGAATATCAGTCAGATTTTTGCGCCTACGCCAAAGAACAAGCGCATTCTCTGAATTTGAAAGGCATAAACTATCTGAACGCCGATGCCCGCCACGCCAACTATCAAGATGCCACAGTATTCTTTCTATTCAATCCCTTTGGCGGGGCTATTTTCAACACTGTCCTGGAACACCTGCGGCTGGAAGCACAACAGCGCACACTTCGAATTTGCTCATACGGCAGCAGCTCCCAGCCTTTATCGGAGCTGCCCTGGCTTGAACGCATCCCGCCAATGAACAAAGATGAAGCTACATTGGCAATTTTCCAATCCAGCGCTTAGCGCATCGCCTTTGAGAAAAGCTCTATTAGCCCACGGGGGCACTACCTTTTCAATGATAGAATAGTCCGACCTCCCTAAAAAATCAAAAAAAGAAATGGACACATAATGAGCAAATTTCTGATATACGGGGCATACGGCTATACAGGATCGCTGATCGCCAAACTCGCTGTAAAGCGTGGACATCAACCGATTCTCGCAGGGCGCGACTCTAAAAAGCTCGCGGCACAAAGCGCAGCCTTAGGCTTGCCCTCGCTCGCCTTTGATCTTTCCGAAACCGAAAAGTTGGATTCCGCACTCCACGACGTGGACGTGGTGCTGCACTGCGCCGGTCCTTTCGGCTACACCTACAAAGCCATGACAGATGCCTGCTTGCGCACCAACACCCACTACCTCGACATTGGTGGAGGGATACCCGAACTCGAAGCCGTCGCAGCGCTAGACACGGATGCCAAAGCCGCCAACATCATGATGCTGCCCGGCGCAGGCTTCGATGTGGTTCCATCCGATTGCCTGCTTAATTACCTCAAAGAAAAAATGCCCGACGCCAATCAACTGCGTCTTTCCATTCGTGGCCTAGGTGGCGGCGTTTCGCGCGGCACAGCCCGCTCTGGCATCGAGAATATGGATCGGCAAGGCAGCATCCGCAAAGATGGAAAACTTATCCAGGTTCCACCTGTGTGGAAGGTGCGCGATGTTGATTTCGGACGCGGTCCTGTCAAAGTCACCTCGTTGGGTTGGGGCGATGTCGCTACTGCCTATCACAGCACAGGCGTCCCCAATATCGAAACCTATATGTATTTCCCACCCGCCGTACAAAAAATGATGCGTGCCAGCCGTTATTTGGGTTGGCTGCTCTATAATCGCCCCGCGAAAGAGATCATCAAAGCCCTGATCGGGCTGCTCCCTTCGGGCCCCTCTGCAGAACAAAACGCAAAGGGTTTTAGTCTGCTCATCGCCGAAGCAGAAAACGAAAAAGGGGAGCAAATTCGTGCCAAGCTGCGTACCCCTGAAGCTTATTATTTCACCGCCGAAACCAGCTTTGCCATCGTCGAGCGCATTTTAGCGGGCGATTTTAAGACTGGCTTCCAGACACCAAGCATGGCGTATGGTTCAAATTTTGTTTTGAAATTTGACGGGGTAGAACGCGAAGATTTCTAACCAGATAATAACCGTATCACCAAAGCCTCCGCAGCATTATAAATTCCTGCCGAGGCTTTTTTATATTAGAGCTTACGCATAACACCTTATTTCTAGAAGCAATGCTCTTCGTTGCGGCTTGTCTACAGTGTCCCAACGCGGAGCATTGGGAAAAGGACTGTGAAAATGCGTAAGTCCTATATATATACAAGGGTTGCAAACTAGCCAAGAGCTTGGTAGAGTATGGCTTGCTATCAAAATACATAATGTATCTATATGAAATCTCTTCTTAAAAACAGCCTGCAAACCTCCCTGCGTAGTGCCTTCTTGATCTTAAGACTCATTATTCCGCTTTATATTCTGGCAGATGTGCTCCTTTATTTTGATCTGCTCAAATACATAAGTTTCCTTTTTGAGCCCGTCACTTCTTTTCTGCACCTACCTGCCGAGGCGGCAATCTCCATTGCTGGTGGGATGCTGATCAACCTATACGCTGCGCTCGCCTTTGCTGCGCCGCTTGGTCTTAGCCCATACCAGTGGACAATTCTGGCTGTCTTTCTCGGGGTCTGTCATAGCATGATCGTCGAAACAGCCATCATGAAAAAGATCGGCATTCCCTATCTATACTCAATCACGCTGCGTCTAACGATGGCCTTTCTTACCGTCTTACCAGTGATGCTCCTGCCCGCATCTCTTTTTAGTACGAAAATTCAACAACCCGCCAACCAAGCTCAAGTATATGATAGCTTCCTCCAGATGCTGTTGGGTGCCTTGAGAAAAGCCAGCTTGCTTTCCTTCAAAGTCATTCTCCTGATCGGAGCGATCATCTTCCTCATGGATTGGCTTAAATCAACAAAATTCATGCAGGAATATACAAAGAAAGTGAATAGCTCTTTCTCCATTTTTGTGGGGCAAATTCTGGGGATTACCTACGGCGCGGGGATTTTGATCAACGAAGCTAAAAGCGGCAATTTAACACGCAAGGAAATCTTCCTGGTGACAACCTTCTTGATGATCTCCCATGCTATTCTTGAAGACGTGCTCCTTTTCGTGATCTTTGGGGCAAATTACTGGATCGTGGTCGGCGCACGCCTTTTGATGGCTTCTCTCGTCAGTTTCATCTTCCTGCGTTTAATGAAAATCTTTCCCTCTTTAAAAGTTACTACAGATGCTCTCGTCAAATCTTATTGATCTTCTGTATAATTAGCCCATGCCTTATAAACGCCCAACCCTCCGTCAACGTACCCATTACCTGTGGGATCGCTTCATGTCCTTCGGTACGCCTGCGCTCGTCAGCGGGCTATTTGTGCTTTCTGGTGTCATTATCATTATTGCAGCAACCTATATTTACTTTTACAGTGCAGATCCTCCAGAGCATACCTTCGGTAAAATTCTTTGGGATAGCCTGATGCGTACTCTCGACCCAGGCACTATGGGTGGGGACACAGGCTCAAATGACTATCTTGGGGCAATGCTCTTTGTAACAATGGGCGGTATCTTTATCGTCAGTGCCCTGATCGGTGTTCTCAGCAATGAACTCGATCAACAACTTGAACACCTGCGCAAAGGGCGCTCGATGGTGATCGAGAAGGATCATACGGTAATTTTGGGTTGGTCCCCGCAAATTCACACCATTTTATCCGAATTAATAACCGCTAACGAAAACCAGAAAAGGGCGCGGATCGTCGTTCTCGCCGAAAAAGACAAGCTCGATATGGAAGATGAGTTCAATGCCCGCGTGAAGAAAAAGCGCAGCAAAACACGCGTTATCTTTCGGAGCGGCAGCCCCGTTGATCTAACCGATCTTGAGATCGTTAATCCGCATCGGGCGCGCTCGATCATCATTCTGCCGCCCGATCATGGCGACGAAGATGCTTACGTCATCAAGGTCATTTTGGCGATCACCAATAACCCCAACCGCCACAAGAAAGCCTATCATATTGTCACTCAACTGGTCGATGAGAAAAACCTTGGCGTTCTGAAAACCATCAGCAGACGGGACAAGGTTCAGCCTATCCTGACCAGCGATATGATCGCACGCATCATGACCCAGACCTCGCGCCAGTCGGGGCTTTCTATCATCTATACCCAGCTCTTCGAATTTGAAGGGGACGAGATATACCTTGAAGATGCCAGTGCGTTAGCGGGCAAGACCTACGGCGATCTTTTGAATGCCTACGAAAAATCAGCAGTCGCGGGTTTACATCAGGCAAATGGAAATGTGGTCATGAACCCCCTAATGGGGACGCCGATCACAAGCGGCGATCAGGTTTTCGCCATCTCTAAAGATGATGACACGGTAGCAACTTCCGGGCTTCAAGCGTTTCCGATCGAAGAAAGACAGATCCAGATCAATTGCGAGGCAGTAGAACCCCCAGCCGAAAAAGCACTCATTCTGGGCTGGAATCGTTCCGCGCCGACCATCCTGTGCGAGCTAAACAACTATGTTGCCGAGGGATCAACGGCGTTGGTCGTCGCCAGTCAGGACGCCAAAAAGGACTTCAAAAAATGTGCCGCAGCAGCCGACCATCTGGATATTGATTTCCTGGTAGGTGACCCCACCAGCCGCCAACTGCTCGATGAGTTGGAAACCGAAAAATATGAGCATATTATTGTGCTGAGTTGTGGCGATCTACCCATCCAGGATGCGGACGCAAATACGCTCGTGACACTGCTGCATCTACGCGATATTGCCGAGCACTCTGAAATCCCCTACTCGATCGTCAGCGAAATGCTCGATCTGCGCAATCGCCAGCTCGCCGAAGTCGCGCAGGTGAACGACTTTATCGTCAGCGACCACCTGATCAGTTTGATGATGGCACAGCTTTCGGAGAACGAGCATCTTTACGATGTCTTCACCGACATTTTCAATGCCGATGGCTCCGAGATCTACCTGAAACCGATCAGTGATTATGTGACAATCGACCAGCCGGTTAATTTCTATACGCTGGTCGAAGCCGCGCGGCGCTGCAACCAAACCGCCATTGGCTATCGTCTCTCAGCCAACGCCAACAATGCCGAAGAAAATTACGGCGTGCATATTAATCCGCACAAGGCGGAGACTGTTCATTTCAAAAATGGGGATAAGCTGATCGTACTTTCGGAGATTTAGTTCGAGACGAGACTACAAAAGTCTTTAAGACTTTTGTAGTTTATTTATTTAACTGATCTTACGCAAAAAAGATATTTGTGCTTGGATCAGCCCCCTCTATCCTTCGGACATCTCCCCCAAATTCCAAAAGCGTGGAATTTAGGGGAGAAAATGAAAATTTCTATTAAAATGCCAGGTTTTTAGTCCGTTCCCCCTAAGCCCCAGCCGCTGTGCTGAGCTTGTCGAAGCAGAAGCGAGGGACAGGGGGATGAAACGTTTGAGTTTACAATGTCGCTGCGTAACACCAGTTATTTAACGAAGATCGCTACAGAATCGATCTGTGCCGTTTGGGGAGCGACATCGAAAGGCGTGACCGATTCCAGGCGATAGCCACCGCTGATAAGGCGTGCCGCATCCCGAGCGAGGGTGGACGGATCGCGCGAGACGTAGGTTAGCGTGCCAGAACCGAGGGACAGAATCCTGTCGAGGGTATGGCGACCAAGCCCCCCCGCGGGCGGATCGACGAGGAGGATATCGGGGGTGAAGTCGAAGTTGGGGAGCACATCCATAGCTTGGGCTTGGTAGAGTTCCACATTCTCATATTCATCCAGATTGATACTG
Organism: Anaerolineae bacterium; assembly: GCA_018648605.1. GTDB lineage: Bacteria > Chloroflexota > Anaerolineae > Anaerolineales > Villigracilaceae > Desulfolinea. Next base: position 25,962 of record JABGQU010000005.1, read on the forward strand.
AAATCATCACAAGCGACGGGGGATTCCTCCACGCAAATAAGCCGTTCCACTTTGGGTGCAAAAAACGCACTGAATGAGCCGATGCCGCTATGCAATTCGAGCAGCGTGGATTTGGGATTTAATGGCAGGTTTTCGAGGAGATGGGTGATGATCTTCTCCGCAACGGCGGTGTTGGGATGCGAGAAAGATGTCGCCGAAACACGGAAGGGACGCCCGTGCAGCGTGGTGACAATATGGTCGTCGCCGCCCATGACGATGGTTTCGCCGTCGTTCACGTGAACGACGGAAAGCTCGTCTTCGAGGGTCATCTCCGGGGTTTCGGGGTTGTCGGAATAAAAGATGAACATTAGATTATCGGCGACATCTTGACGAAGGGAGATTTGCTCGAAGATGTCATTTGCGCCAAATTCGAGATCTGCCCAGAATTCGTTAATGGCGGGCGCGGGGATGTGGCATTCTTCGAGATAAAGCAGATTCGGGCTGGTGTTCCCTGCGATCTTCCGCTCGGTGACGAGGAAGTCCATCTGGTTGCGGTAGTTCCATATCTCTGGAGCAGAGATGATTTTTTTAACCGGCGGATTCTCTATCTTGCCAATGCGCGTGAGTTGGTCACGCAGAATCTCTTCTTTGGCACGTAGTTGGGCTTCGTAGGGGAGGTGGTGATAATGGCAACCCGGGCAGCCACCAAAATGTGGGCATTTCGGTGCGATGCGCTCTGGCGAGGCTTCGAGAACTTCGAGCAGTTGTGCACGCGCAAAGCCACGCTTTTGGAAGACCAAACGTATGCGCACGCGCTCCCCGGGCAAGGCGTAGGGAACAAAGACAGCCCGCCCGTCGGGTTCAGGCAAGCGCCCCATTGTTTCGCCGCCATAGATAAATTTATCGAGGGTGATTTCGTAGGTTTCTTCGGTCATAGGAAGGACTTTCTTTTGATTAGATCGAGGCGCAAATGCTTATTGCTGTCTCTAAGCGGTCTGTGGAAAATTGATCAACATTATAAAAAATAGCTTTCTCTATTTCAACTTTCTCATTTAAGTTAGCACCATGCACGCTGAAATTTTTCTGATGCAGGGCATCAACGAAATCTTTTTCCAGTAACTCCATTGGCAAATGTGCAACTTGGGCATCCAATAAAACCATCCAATCGAGAATATGTTGTTGCCCTAGCACTTTTGTCTTCCAAGTTGGATAAAGATCAAAAAAAACTCCGGTTCTAATATATGGGGCTATCTTTTTAGCATGAACTAAGAGAGGAATATGTGGTGACGTTAGCTCAACATCACTCTCTACACCTGCCTGTTGTATTTCCTCAATGGCACTTTTTAGAAAGGAAAGCGTTGGGCAACGAAGTTCGATCTCAAAGAGTGTCTTTCCTTTCCCAAGAATAAGAATATCTTTTAAAGTTGGGATTCGTTCTGTCGAAAAAGAATCATCAAATTTTGAGCCAATGTCTAACTTTTGCAGTTCAGCATAAGAATAGTTCCCAATAAACCCTGCACCATCTTCTGTTCTGCCTAAAAAATAATCGTGATGAACGATGATCTGTTTGTCTTTGGAAAAATGGATGTCAAATTCAATTGCATCTGCACCTGCTTCAATTGCTGCTTTAAATGCTGCAATTGAATTTTCTGGGGCAAGTTGTGTTGCTCCACGATGCGCAATGATTAAAGGATTAGGCATTTTTATCAAAAAAGGGCGACCAGCCGGTCGCCCCCTACAGGGTTATTTATTCTTCAACTCCCAGAGCTTGGATAAAACTTCTTCCAAGCGTTCTGCGAGCAAACTGGGGGTGTCGGTCGTTACGTCATCTTCGTTTTCAAAGACTGCGTAAGGGATATCCATTCCGCGCACGGTGACGAACTCAAGATTCGATTTGCTGAACGCCGCCCAATCATCTTCCTTGTAGAGGCGCTCGAGCTTATCATCTGGTAAGCCGTGCTCAAGGATACTATCGGGGCGGTCAGGGTTAAAGCGACGACGGTTTTTGCGCAGTGATTCTTCAAAAGGGACATTGACATATATAATTGCGGCGCGTTTCAAAATATCTTCACCCAAATGCTGGAGAGCTTCTGTATAGCCGCCATGCTCGCTGCCGCGCGAAAATTCGATGATAAGAGTCTTTTCATCATGATAATTCTCTTCTCGCAGACGTTTGGGATATTCGATGTTGAAACGCTCGATCAACAAATGCCAGAGATACTCATATTTAAAATAGCCCTCTGAATCTGTATGCAAACGTGGCTGCCCCATCACCTTTTCGAGGATATGGTCCTCTTCAAACCACGTCCAGAGCATGGGAAAATCATCCAGAAAATCGAGTTTCCCAATGTGAAAATCTTCGTGGCGCGCCTCATCGGTGCTACGTTTGAGATAGTCGATGATCTCGCTTTTACCCGATGCCGGACGTCCGATCAGAATGATGATGTCAAAAAAGTTTTTGGTCATAGCGTTTTTAGAGAATATGTGTCCCTCCCCCGCGAGCGTGGGAGGCTAGGTGGGGGCTTTTTCTTCGCCCCCCTCTAACTCCCCCCGATACGGGAGGAGAAACTCATACTAAAGAACAAAAGAGAGCGCGATCAAGATCGCCAGGAACATCCCGGCCAAAAGACCGATGCGTTTCAGATCGCTTTTAATCTCAGTGTAATCCGGGTTGAATTCACGTTCGCTGCGCGATTCGCGTGCTACTTTGGCTGGTTTTCTGCTATTACTGGATCGTCTATTTTTCTTAACCATTTCTAACTCCTACTAATTTTTTAGATTTGCAAAAACAACAATTCGTTGAGTATCCTTCAAATAAGGATAACAAGAAATCAAGGTTGTGGTCGGGTTGCTGGTTGGCGCCATTACTTCAACCTGAGTTGGCTCAACAACCTGCGTCCCACTAACAATATAAGCATACTGGCGTTGCTGCGTGAAGATCAGAATCTCATCGCCAGGCTGCAATTGGTCGAGATAACGAAAAATCTCGCCATATACATCATTATGCGCCGAAAGCACCAAATTGCCAACATCACCAGGATGCGGCGAACCAATATGCTGCCCAACACCCTTCTTCAACTGCTCCCAGCCATCGCCTTGCACGATCGGGGCATCCACATTAAGTGCAGGAATTTGAATGCGGATAGCTTGCTCCGGGCTGGATGGCGGGATGGGCAGATCCTTAATGGATTGCACCATCGGGCGCAGGTGATCGGGGATCTCCGCTTCGTTGGGACGCGTGTTTCCGGCTGTATCCGGAGGGGTGTGCCCCGAGGGAAGTACCACTGCCATCACAAGCGGGGTGGGTGTCATGGTCGGTTGTTCAAGTGCGGCGGCGAACTCGGCGTTGAGATCACGCAAAATGCCAAATCCGCTTAAGATGATGCCGATCAGCCCGAGAACGGCAATAATTTCGACGCCGAGCAGGAAACGCTCCGCTACTGTTTTCTTGGCAGATCTCTCTTTAACGGGAGCAAGTTCCTCATCCTCGAGCGTTTCGATGACGGGGTTGATCTCCAACTCGGCGGGTTGATTCGACGCAAGTTGAATAACCCGTCCCGTGCGGCGGTAATGATCCAGTCGCTCCTGACGCACATTGCGACGCTTTTCCATAAGGAGGCGGCGCAATTCGCCAATGCTAAGGTCTTCGGGGGATTTGGATTTTCGTCTCATGATCTCGGCTTGGGATTATACCGCTTTTTTCCCTCACCCCCAGCCCCTCTCCCGCAAGCGGGAGAGGGGAGTCTGAGTGTAGCGAAGACGGGGTGAGGGCTACTCCGCACAATCTCCATAATCAAATTCTTCAATATTCCAAAGCGACTTGGTTGTGGTGGGGTCGAGTTCAAAACCGCAGATATCGGCGCGAGCAGCGGCAATGTGCAGATAGGGATATAGCGGAATAGAAGGGAGTTCTCTGGCATAGATAGAAAGGCTTTGCTGATAATTCTGGGTATAACCCGTCTCTTCGGGCAGGCTGTGGATAGCACGCTGACATACGGCGTCATAATCGACGTTGCTATAGCCGCTCATATTTGCGCCAATCCAATTATTTTCGGCAGTGGGGATGGCAGCTGTATTGAACCAGTCGCAGCGCGGGGCGATGCTTTCGCTACCCAGCGTGAATTGGGCGAGATCGAAATTTCGCCCAAGGAGAACACCATCAGGCGCGGGGGCGTAGAATTCATCAGGGGAGAGATAATGCAAATTAATGCCAACGCCACAACGCGCAAGAGAGTTTGCAAGAATTTCGCTGGATTGGCGACGTTGAATGGAGGTGGTGGTGACATAATCTAATTCGAGGGCTGTGCCTGCCGGAACGCTCTCCACATTGTGCGCAGTGCGCGGCGTGGATGCGTCGTTGTCGAAGTCTTTCCAGCCGATATCATCAAGCAGGGCTGCACCTTCGGTGATGTCGAAAGAGTAAAGCTCCAGCACTGGTGTATAAAGCGGGTGCTCGTTGGGGATATAGCTATCAGGCACAGTCACCAGTCCATGCAAGACGGTATCGACAACCCTCTGGCGGTCGAGGCAGAGAGCGAGGGCTTGGCGCGTGCGCGGATCGCTCAGGATTTCAGGGCGGTCGTTGCCCGAAATAATGCCATCATCGTGATCAGCGGGGGTGATGCCGAGGTAGAGGCTTTCGATAGAGATTTTTTCTGTGGAGAAGAATTTGATCTGTCCGGAAGCATCCAAGTCTTGCAAAAGGGCGACCTGCCCATCGAGGGGGATGCTGGGATCAAGGAGATCACATTCGCCATCAAGCAGGGCGGCGATAGCGGTATTCGGGTCTGGTACAAATCGGATGTTGATCACATCCAGATAGGGCAGCCCTTCATCTGCGCGATGATAGAGCGGGTTTTTGACAAGGCGCATACTTTCTGCCGGAAACCATTCATCCACAACGAAGGCGCCCCAGCCAAGCGGAAAACGCGCGGCAACATCGGCATCGACTAATTCGGAGGCAGCGAACTCGCCCCAAAGATGATAGGGCATGGGCTGCCAGAAATTGGTCATATAGGTATTGTCACGGAAGCCGGGTAGTCCGCGCCAAGTGACGCTAAGCGGATCGGCGGCTTCGTATGATTCTGTGCGCTCGAGGAGAAAGGTTTGGGTAGGGTCGTTGCTGGCAATGGCGAGATCAAAAGCATAAACAGAATCATCAGAGGTCATGGGCGTGCCATCTGCCCAGCGCAAGCCGCTGATGAAGCTGAAGTTTACGACCATCTGCTCCATTTGAATGGTCATATCCTTTTTGTAGGTCAGGACACAGTCACTTTCGTGACAGCCACTCGGATAGATGCGGACACCCTGAATCAGTTCAACAAGGTCCCCTTCGGCATCCACGACCCAATCCCCTTCGGCAACGGGGACAGAGACAAGGCTGGCATCGCCATGGTCTAATGAAGGGAGCTTTTGCAGAACAGTCGGTTCGTAACCATAGTTCAGGCTGTCGAGGGGCGCATCGTAGATCGCAGCGAGGACGCTTTTCGCAGCGGGGTTGGGTGTATCATAAGGGTAGAGAGTATTCGGCTCATGCCCGAGGCAGAGAGTTAACTCACGCAATATTTCGGGAGCAGATGTTGCCGAAGGAACGGAAGCAAGTTCCGGCTGTGGGGGCGAGGCGGTGACTGTCGCCCCTGCTTGTCTTTCAGCTATACAGGCTGAGAGCAGAAATCCAAGAGAAAGAGTCAAAATTGTTGTCAATTTAAAGAAGCGAAACATAAGCCCTCCTATAAACGGGGTCTCATGATTGTAATCTGTTTTCTTTGGCATTCGTAGGGGCGTGGTGGTAGAATCAAAACGATTTTCTCGTACTTGGAGGTTCAGAGATGGAAGAACAAACTGATCTATTTAGAGTAAAAAAAGGGTTGGCACAAATGTTGAAGGGTGGCGTCATCATGGATGTGGTGACACCGGAGCAGGCAAAAATTGCTGAAGATGCAGGCGCATGTGCTGTAATGGCGCTCGAACGCGTTCCTGCTGATATTCGCGCAGATGGCGGCGTTGCTCGCATGAGCGATCCCGACATGATTATGGGCATTATTGATGCGGTCAGTATCCCCGTGATGGCAAAGGCGCGCATTGGTCATTTTGTCGAGGCGCAAATCCTTGAATCGCTGGGCGTTGATTATATTGACGAGTCAGAGGTACTGACGCCCGCCGATAATGATTTCCACATCTACAAACATGATTTCAAAGTACCTTTCGTTTGTGGTTGCCGCAATCTTGGTGAAGCCATGCGCCGTATCGGCGAAGGCGCAGCCATGATGCGCACCAAAGGCGAAGCTGGTACCGGCGATGTAGTTGAAGCCGTATACCATGCCCGCACCGTTTTGGGCGATATTCGCCGTCTGCAAAGCATGCCCATCGAAGAGGTAATGACCTTTGCAAAAGAAATTGGCGCACCTTTTGAAATCTTGATGGAAACGCGTGAGCTCGGCAGATTGCCCGTGGTCAACTTTGCGGCTGGCGGCATTGCCACGCCCGCAGATGCAGCCCTGATGATGCAACTTGGTGTCGATGGTCTTTTCGTTGGCTCCGGCATCTTCAAATCTGGCGATCCCGCCAAACGTGCGGCTGCCATCGTTAAAGCCTGCACGCACTATAACGACCCTGGCATTCTCGCAGACGTGAGTAAAAATCTCGGCGAAGCCATGGTCGGCATCAATGTTTCGACCATGCCCGATGAAGAAAAACTCGCTGGGCGCGGTTGGTAGATCAAGCAGTAGGGGCGAACGGCCGTTCGCCCCTACAAAAAAATGAAATGAAAATCGGTGTACTCGCCCTTCAGGGCGCATTTGAAGAGCATATCGTTATGCTCAAAAAACTCGGTGCAGAAACGGCAGAAGTCCGTTTGTCAGAGCAATTGGATGATCTGGATGGGCTCATCATTCCGGGCGGAGAATCGACCACGATCGGCAAGCTGATGGTCGATTTTGACCTACTCGAACCCATACGGGAATTTGGGCTTGCCCACGCTATATGGGGCACTTGCGCCGGTGCAATTCTTCTCTCGAAAGATGCCCACCGAGAGCAGCCCCTGCTCGAGTTGATGGATATCACCGTCGAACGGAATGCCTTCGGGCGCCAACTGGATTCCTTTGAAGCCGGGCTCGATGTTGACTTCCTGAAGCAAGCCACAGGTGCGGGCGATCCGTTCCACGCGGTCTTCATCCGCGCCCCGATCATCGAATCCGTTGGTGCAGATGTAGAAACCCTCATCAGCCTCCCCGATGGCCGGATCGTGGCAGCCCAGCAAGGTCATCTACTGGCAACATCCTTTCATCCTGAGCTAACGGGTGATACACGTTTTCATGAATATTTTCTTTCTTTGGTAGGGGCAGGATAACCCTGCCCCTTTTAAAAATGCCCTCACGCCCGCTCGAACTTTTCGATCTACCCAGATTATCTCGCTATCGTAGCGAGGTTCTTTCGCTGGATTGCAAGCAAATTTTAACGCGCGGCAATCCGCTCAGAGCGGTCAACTTTTTGACATATCTCAACCCAACTCAGCATATCTACACCGCGATCACAGATAACGGGGAAAGTGACGCGCTAATCGGCAGCATCCACCATGACGAAGCCGAAAGTTATGCACAGCTCAAATATTTGACGCCAGCCAGCGCATTAGAAAATAGTGATACTTCCTTGAGATTACTTGAGCATTTGGTCGCGCAAGCAAAAAAATGGCGCACCTTTCAGGTTTTGGGGGAGATCGAAGAGAATAGTTCTCTTTTTGAACCGCTACGCCAAAGCGGGTTTTCTGTCTATGGGCGTCAGCGTATTTGGGATCTAAGCAATATTATTTTTTCTGACGATGCCATATCTTTTTGGCGAAAACGCAACGCTGTAGATACGATCGCTATCCAGAGCCTGCAACGCCAGATCGTCCCACCACTTTTGCAACAAGTTGAAAACTTTGCCAATTCTGAGCGTGGATTGATCTGTGCTAATGATGAGATCATGGCATATATCGATGTGATCTATGGAACACGCGGCATTTTCCTGCGTCCGCTTATTCACCCGAATGCAGATAATGTACGCGAGAAGCTGCTTAGTCTTTTAGCGCAGGATCTTCCCAATCGCCGCGAGCGACCGATCTATTTATGTGTGCGTTCCTATCAAGCATGGATCGAGCCGATCCTTGAAGAAATGGGAGCAACGGTGGGTCCGCGCCAGGTCGTGATGGTGAAACATCTGGTTAGTGTACAACGAACAGAAAAAACCGTCCCAGCCAATGCCGATACTGCCTGGGCAAACCCCGCCGCACCGATCAGGTCAGCCGAGTTCCATAAAGAAAACCCAAGCTAATTCTATAGCCAGTATTTCACTCCTGATCTAAAAGCCTGTCTTAAAAACGCCTCTCAATAGCGACTTTAGTCCGCACCGTAATCGGTTAGCATAACTCAGGCTACTTAGTTTCAATAAAAGAGTAAAGAAAAGACTTTGTTAAAAAAGTTGACAAAGTCTTTTCTTTTTGCTATTATGGGGCAGAAAGTTTCACTAGAAAAGTTGAGATAAAGTACTTGTGACTACTTATTTTCGCCGTAACCCCAAACAGAATGTCAAAAACATAAACAAACATGCTGTTTTGGATTTAATCCGCTTCATGCCCGGGGGAATATCACGCGCTGGGATCGCCAAAGAAATCGGACTTAGCCGTGCAGCCGTAACAACCATCGTTAACGATCTGATCTCTGCAGGCATCATCCGTGATGCCAAGCAACAAGCTAAAACCAGCGGGCGTCCGCGAACCTTGCTTGAAATCGCCCCTGAAGCTGGCTATGTCGCAGGCATTGATATGGGCGCAACTCATTTACGCGTTGTCGTTACCAATTTTGGCGCACATGTTGTTACCGAAAAAGAAATCTCTTTTAATATTGCCCAAGGCCCTGAAGCCTGTATCGCACAGGCAGATCAGATATTACGTGAATCTCTTGCCGCTAAAGATATCAGCATCCAATCACTTTCCGCGATCGGCTTTGGCGTTCCCGGCCCCATTTCCAGCGACGCTGGCATGGTCATCGCGCCACCGATCATGCCTGGCTGGGACCGTTTCCCCATCCGCGACACACTCGAAGAGCTTTGGCAACAACCCGTTTCTGTAAATAATGATGCCGAACTGGGTGCACTCGGCGAATGGGCCTATGGTGCGGGACGCGGCGCACAAGACCTCGCCTACATCAAAGTCGGCACAGGCATTGGCGCCGGACTATTGATCGACGGGCGGATCTATCGTGGGTCAACTGGCTCGGCGGGCGAGATCGGACATCTGACGATGGACAACGAGGGCCCACGCTGCACTTGTGGTAATCGTGGCTGCCTTGAAGCCTTCTCAGGTGGACATGCGATTGCTCAACAAGCGATCGATGCCATTCAAAACGGACAACATACACAAATTTCCCGAATTCCACTCAAAGATATTTCTGCAAAAGATGTTGCTTCTGCCGCACAACGCGGCGACTTGGTTGCCCAACAGATCATGGAGGAAGCCGGGCAACATCTTGGAGTTGCAATTGCGGGTTTGGTTAACATTTTCAATCCTGATATGATCGTAGTAGGCGGTGGTGTTGCACAAATTGGCGATCTATTTCTAGAGCCTGTGCGTAAAACTGTTGAACAGCGCAGCCTCCCCGCCGCCGCGACAAATGTAAGGATTACAACAGCCCTGCTTGGCAGGCGCTCTTCGAGTTTGGGCGCAATTGTTCAGGCACTGAGCATTGCTGTGCACAATATTGCTGAGGGCAAAGATGAACTTCGTCGTCAGCTCGTTGCTTAGGTTTTATGTGGTGAATCTGCTGCCTATTGCCCGGCATCCCTTTTGGGCAGGGAAGCAAGCCCAAATCATGTTCGATGCTTTTTTCGATCAATTTCTTTGCAGCAGACATAAAAATCCTATTTAGAGGAGGTGGTGTCTTTACCAAGATACAAAAAACGTCGTCTTTCAAATTGATAAAATAACCAATAAATTTACTATAAGGAGTAAATAAGAAATGAAGAAATCACTGTTCGTCCTGTTCAGCCTCGTGCTGGTCTCCGCTTTTGTTTTGGCTGCCTGTGGCGGCGCTGCCCCCGTAGAAGAAGCCCCCGCTGCTGAAGTACCTGCTGCTGAAGAAGCTCCCATGGAAGAAGAACCAATGGAAGAAGCTCCTATGGAAGATATGGAAGTTGTTGAAGTAACTTTCTGGCATGCTTATGCTACCGGCTCTGCTGAAGAAACCGCAATGACTGCGCTCCTCGCACAAGCTGCTGCAGATATGCCCCAATACAAAATCAACGCTCTTCAGATCCCCTTTGACGACATCTATAACAAGTACCGCACTGATGTTGCCTCTGGTGGCGGCCCGGATATGTTCATTGCTCCCAACGATTCTTTGGGTGACGATGCTCGCGCCGGCTTGATCGCTGACATCACCGCTTTGGCTGGTGACAAACTTGGCGATTACGCTCCTCTTTCTGTTGATGGTATGAGCGTTGATGGCGTGCTTTATGGTGTGCCTGAGTCCCTGAAAGCTGTTGCTTTCTGGTACAACACCGACATGATGCCCACTCCTCCCGCAACCACAGATGAACTAAAAACCATGATGGAAGGCGGCACCCCCGTTTCTTTGAGCTACGGCTGCTACCACCACTGGGGTTTCTTTGGCGCTTTCGGCGGTCAAATCTTTGACGACAGCTGGACTGTTGTTGCTGGCGACGGCGTTGCCGATGCAATGGGCTACTTGAACGACCTTTATCAGGTTTCTGTAGCAAATAGCTGGCCCAAGAATGATGGCGATGGCTTGGCTCCCTTCACCGAAGGTACCGTAGCTGCGATCACCAATGGTAACTGGGCAATGGGCGATTACAAAGCCGCTCTCGGCGACAAATTAGCTGTTGCTCCCCTGCCCGCAGGCCCCGGTGGCGCTGCTAACCCCATGCTCGGTGTTGATGGTTATTACTTCAACCCGAACAGCGCCAATATGGAAGCTGCAATTGAAGTTGCTCTCTATTTGACTGGTGCTGATGCACAAGCCATGATGATGAACGATGCTGGTCACGTTCCTACACTCACCACCGTTGAAGTTACCGATCCTCTGATGATCGGTCTCCTCGAAGGTTTCGGCAGCGCTTATGTCCGCCCGCAGGTTCCTGAATTGGGTCTCTACTGGTCCAACTTCTGTGGCACCGACGCTGTCTTCGAAGCTGGCACTCCTGCAGCTGACTGGGTTGCTGAAGCAACTGTCAACGCTAATAAATAAGCTCTAAAGTAGTATAAAATAGGGGTGGATGGATAAAACCCATTCACCCCTATTATTTTTCCATAATTCTGGAGGATTGTCCGATGACAGAATCTGATAAAAAAGCGCGTCGCTGGATTTTATTCCGTCGCTTTGCTCTCCCGTATGTCTATTTATTTCCTGCATTTATCGTGATGGCTTTCATCACTTTTTATCCTCTTGTTTATCAGGTCGTCATCTCCTTCACGGATTTTCAACTGAAAGACCTTATGCATGGTTTGGCATCGCCAAACTTAAATCAGGTGGGCTTTAAGAACTATATTGATATTTTTACCAACGCACTCCCTGTTCAAAATTTTGAGTTTTTTCGTATTCTCACATATAACTTTTGGTGGGCTATCTCTAATGTAGCTCTCCACGTTCCTGCAGGGATTGTGATCGCTGTTTTACTCAATATCCCTGGGCTGTGGGGAAAACGCATTTATCGTGCTATATACATCCTTCCTATTGTTGTGCCTCCCATCGTTGTGGCAACAGTTTGGCGGAATATCTTTCATGAGCAATACGGAGCCATGAATCAACTGCTCACTGTCATCATGGAATTCCTGGGCTCAACGGATCCGGTACGCCTTCGTTGGCTAGAAGAATTCACACCACCTATAAAATGGCTCTTGCCTAATTCCCCGCTACCTCTCGCTTATTACGCGATGATGATCGCCAACTTTTGGTTGGGATGGCCCTTTATGACCCTTGTCGCAACAGGCGCATTACAGAGCATCCCCAAAGATCTATATGAAGCGGCATCCATTGACGGAGCTTCTAATTCACAACAATTTTGGAATATTACTGTTCCGCTCCTAAGAACAGCAATGATCCCCGCTTCTATTTATGGGTTTACACTATCCTTTAATTTATTTGCTTTTGTCTATTTCTTTACGGGTGGTGGTCCGGCTCGTTCAACAGAAATTTTGGTTACCTTTGCTTACGACCTCGTCCGCAACCTAAATCTCTTTGGTGTTGCGGCTGCTTTCGCTGTGATCATCTTCTTTGTTGCGCTCTTTGTTTTCCTTATTACCAACAAACTCACTCGCGCAACCGAATCTTATACAGAGGCCTAAGATGACAACGACAAATAAAACAGAAAAAAAACAAAATTTCATCATCCGCTTTCTCAACATCAACACCTCTGCCGAAACAAGCGGACGTGACCTGCCCCTCTGGCGACAACTCCTCCTGCAAGTGCTAACCCTCTTCATTGGTGCAACAGTGATGTTTCCCATCATGTATATCATCACCATGTCGCTCAGTTCGCAGACAACGCGTCCTTCCAGCTTGCAGCTTTTCCCCAAAGAGATTTCCTTCGCAGCCTACCAGCAAGTACTAGATCACCCAACTGCGAACCCCGTCAGCTTTATCCAACTTCTCAAAAACAGCGTGGGGCTTTCCTTCGTCGTTGGCTTTCTGGCTGTACTTGTTGCCGTTTCTGCTGCCTATGCTTTTTCACGCTTCAAATTCAGCCTACGTCAAACGCTCATGGTCATGGTCTTCATTCCGCTCCTCATGCCCGGCATTGGTCTTTTAACACCCCTATATCTCCTCATGAACAGCGTTCGTCTCATGGACTGCGGGGAAGGCATAATGGCACTCGCTCCCTTTGCTAGTTGTGCCGTCGGCGCAGGGAAAATAGTCTTCAATCTGCGTGATTCGCTCTATGGTGTTGGCATTACCATGATCGCAGGTGCGCTCCCCTTTGCCGTTTGGAATCTCAAGGGGTATATCGACACCATCCCCGCAGAACTCGAAGAAGCTGCTGCAATAGATGGTGCAGGGCCCAACCAAATCTTCTTCCGCATTATGCTTCCCCTTGCCATCCCCCAACTCGCAGTCACCTTTTTCATCGGCTTCATTGGTCACTGGCAAGAATTTGCGACATCATGGCTTTTCCTCACTCAGCCAGAAGATTACACCCTCGCCATGACCCTCTACAATATGACAGGTCAATACGCCAACAGCATCCCCTGGAATCGCTTCGCGGCGATGGCGGTCATCGTCGCCTTACCGGTGGCGATCATCTTTATTGCCCTCCAAAAACAAATCGTCGGAGGTCTTACATCTGGCGGTGTCAAAGGATAAATCAAAGGCGGTCAAATTTGACCGCCTTTTTTCTTAAAGAACTGCATTGCATCCGCTTTTGGATGCGTTGCAGTTCGCGTCAAGTAAAACACGCGAGTCTTATTTAACCCGATGTGCAATGCAGCTTATTAGATGCAGCGCACACCTATCATTTTTTCTTTAGATTAACCCCCAACTTACTCCCATGAAAAAACATCTCCTCATCTTCATCTTAATTGCCCTCCTCAGCGCATGTACCCCAACGCGACCTGAACCTGCTCCCGTAAAACCAACATCGCCCGCCATTCAAGAAACCCCGCCAAGCGATTGGTGGGATGACGCCATCTTCTACGAAATCTTCGTCCGCAGTTTCTATGATAGCAACGCTGACGGGATCGGCGACTTCAACGGAATTATCGCTAAACTCGATTACCTCGAAGACCTCGGCATCAACGCCATCTGGCTGATGCCTATTAACCCCTCGCCCTCTTATCACGGCTATGATGTGATCAATTATTACGCCGTCAATCACGAATACGGCACAATGGACGATTTCAAGCATCTTCTCGAGGAAGCCCACAAGCGCGATATGCACATCATCATTGATCTGGTGCTGAACCACACATCCAGCCAACATCCCTTTTTCGTGGACGCAAATAACGACCCCGAATCTCCCTACCGCGATTGGTATCTCTGGGAAGAAAATTATCCGGGCTGGGGCGGTAGTCTCTGGCACGAGGGGAATCACGGCGTCTATTACGCCCTCTTCTGGGGCGGGATGCCCGACCTGAATTATCGCAACCCCGAAGTCACCGCCCAAATGGATAAGGTTGCCCGCTACTGGCTCGACGAGATCGGCGTGGACGGTTTTCGTCTCGACGCGATCAAGCATCTCATCGAAGAAGGCGAGATCACTGAAAACACTGCTGCTACGCATGAATGGCTTCAGCATTTTTATCAAAGTTACAAAAGCGAAAACCCTGAAACCTATGTCGTTGGTGAAGTCTATGGCGCAGGCGGGACTGTCGCCAGCACTTACATAGAGCAGATGGATCATGTTTTTAACTTCGAACTCGCATCAGGATTCGTCAACTCTGCGAATGGTGGCTCGAATACGGGAATTAACAGTGCATTTACGCTCACGCTCAAAGATATGCCGAATGGTAATTATGCGACCTTCTTGACCAATCACGATCAAAACCGCGCCATGAGTCTCTTCTATGGGGATGTAGGTAAGGCGAAAGCCGCCGCGTCGTTGATGCTGACCGCGCCGGGCACACCCTTCATCTATTATGGCGAAGAGATCGGGATGCTCGGCAAAAAACCGGATGAAGATATCCGCTTACCGATGCAGTGGTCGGGGGCAGAAAACGCTGGCTTTAGCGGAAGCAAGCCCTGGCGCACGGGCGAAGCGGGCGATTCAGACACAAATATTGCTGCGCAAGAAAATGATCCCGATTCGCTCCTGTCGCATTACCGCGCGCTGATCGCCCTCCGAAAAGAATATCCCGCTTTACGCACGGGAGAGATCGAAGTTCTTGATCCCGGCACAAATGCGCTTTTTGCCGCCCTGCGCACGCAGGGAGATGAAAAGATTTTGGTCATCGTCAATCTGACAGATGAACCCGTCAGCGAGTATCACCTCGAAAACATCCCCGACACACTCATGGATTTGAACTTACTCCTCCCAAAAGACAGCAGCTTCGACCTCGCTATTCCCGCTTACGAAACATTGATATTCGAGCTAAAGAAATAACCACAAATGATTTAAACCAAAACAAAGATATGTTTTTGCGAACCCCGGTGCTCTTCGTGTGAAGCAATCTCCCTCTCTACGGTGGAGGTTGCCGTAAGCGAACGGGGTATCTATCCTAAAAACACCTCGTAGTAGCGACTTTAGTCGCTCTGAACGGCTAAAGCCGTCACTACAAAAGAATTTAAAGATAAATTATTAACTCATATTACGTAGTGATGGGCAATGAACTGTCGTTTTCCCTCATCCTAACCTTCTCCCAAAGGGAGAGGGCGGAGGGTGAGGGCAGCCCCAAAGTCTGTCAAAGGCATCTTCTCATAACATCAGTTATTAAAACTCACGCCGCAAGCGGCGGGATATTGAACCCCTATATAAAATAAAAAAGCTCCTCCTATGCCAAAAACGGCAACGGGGAGCTTTTTTTGCTTCTATAAAACTTAGACAACTTGTAGGAAACTGGTTAACGCCTCCAGTTCGGTATTCACATCTGTAAACATATTGCCGACAGTGGGACCGAGGAGAGAAAGAGCTGCATAAACGACAATGGCAACGAGAACAAGAATAAAAGCGTATTCAACTAAACCTTGTCCGCTCTCAGCATAAAATGTTTTCACCAGAATCACCTCCTTTTGAAAAAAAAATCTAGAAAAAGTTATAGAAAGATAATTCCAGTGTAGCGGATGGTATAGCAAAAGTCAATCAGATATTTTTTGTCCATATTCGCAAAGGTCAAGCAAGGGGCATATTGCACACTCAGGTTTACGTGCCTTACAGATCTCGCGCCCCAAACGGATAATATTCAAATGCCCGGCATAATAGGTTTCGGGCGGAAAAACTTCTTCCAAATAAGGGTGTGCCTGCTCTACAGTCATATTCTCAGGGCGCAACCCGATTCGCCCTGTAAGGCGGTAAATATGTGTGTCGACAGGAAACGAAGGCATCCCTAATGAGAAGAGCAAAACAATTGCCGCTGTTTTCGGTCCTACACCGTTGAAATTCGTCAGCCAGGCATGGGCTTCTTCGAGCGGCATTTC
Source organism: Anaerolineae bacterium (assembly GCA_018648605.1). Lineage (GTDB taxonomy): Bacteria > Chloroflexota > Anaerolineae > Anaerolineales > Villigracilaceae > Desulfolinea. The sequence goes on from JABGQU010000005.1 coordinate 42,059, forward strand.
CTTCAGAAACTCAATATTTAGCTCCCCGCGCTCTTCGCTGATCTGACGCAGCACCTTCTGGATGCGCGGTCCCTTTTGGTTCGCCAAGCCCGCCACGCGCACAGCTTCGATCACCTCATCAGCAGGGGCATCACGCACCTCCTCCCAGGTTGGGAATTTGGCACGCAACGCATCAAAGCCGCGATCACGATTGACGTCGTTGGTATTCTGCGACAAGATCGTCGAAACCAACTCGTCAATCGCGGGCAAGGGGTTACGCCAGATCGGTTCCCCAAATTTTGCCATTAGGCGTTTGTGCACTTCCAAAGCTTTCTTTTTGATCTCTTCCATCTTATTTTTCCAATTTAAATATCGTGCGGCTCTCGCCCACAGGCAAGTTTCGCCAATTATAGATCGTTTGCACAGGCGAAAAACCTGCCAAATCTTCAAGCTGCTTTTCGTTCAAGATATTCAGTTGACGCAGGATTTCGACCATGACCGCCGCGCGGACTTTTTCGGTCGCATCACCATCGGATATTTTTAGCGCGATACCGACTCCTTTGGGGCTTGCTTCCGTTAAATCAGGCAAGATGCCCAAAGCCTGATACCCCTCCGCACCCGTCTTCGCGACAAGCCTGCCGCACCCCACCTGCATAACGCGTGTATCGAAACGCCCAAATCCGCTTACGTATTCGGGGTGCGCCGCCATTGAAGTAGTGATCGTTTTACAGGCATCTGCGCGTTCAGCGGGCAGATCGTGTGGGTCACAAAGGCGCGCAAACCCCAGCGCAGTGTTATATAACGGAATAGCAAAATTCGGCGCGGAGCAGCCATCGGTGCCAAATTTGACATCAGCAGGTACTATTTCGCACATTTCTGCAAAGGCGCTCAAAATATCTTTTTGGATGGGGTGTTCTCGATCGAGATAATTTTCGAGAGGCAAGCCGCGCATTTTTGCATGGGCGAGCATCCCGGTATGTTTGCCGGAGCAATTATGCCGAATGGGAGTGGGTATCTCTCCAATGGAGATCAGTCTTTCGGTAGTTTCCCGATCGAGGGGCGGATGGGAGCCGCATTGCAGATGGCCTTCATCCACACCGATCTTTGCCTGGATTCCGCGCACTGTTTGGGCGTGCAGGTTAGTGCCCCCATGCGAGGCACAGATCTGCGCTATTTCGTGCAGAAGCAAGTTGAATTCGCGTGCGCCACCGCGCTCAATAAAGGGCAATGCCTGAAAAGGTTTTGCTGCCGATCGCAGGAAGGTCTTGTGTTGCGGATTCCCTATCCAAGCGAGCAACTTCCCTGAAGAATCAACAACGGCCGCTGCTCCATAATGAAGCGACTCGACCGTTGTGCCGCGTGTGCGTTGCAAAAGCGGGGCGTGATCGGTCATTATTTATTCGTCGTCGCTAAGCTCTGGGATGTAGTGGAGAATATAGTATTTTTGAAGTCCATAGCGTAGACGTTGGGTATAGGCTTCACGTTCAGAGGCAAGGAAACGGAAAGGGGCAAGAAGTGCCGGAATGATTTTTGCGGTATCTTCCGGGGCTGCGCCTTTGGCTGCCAAACTTTCAAGTTTTTTATGCGCTATTTGAAGGAGTTCGCGCTGTTTGTCGATAGTGCTGCTGGCGCAAACGCCGCCACGTCCGCTAATAACACTATAGCCTTTATATTCTTCGCCTGAGAGGAGCTTGAGATCATTTATCCAGCGCGGCAGATCGGCAGATGCCAGGAAAGGCGGTTGGTTCTTGAGAACAGCATCGCCGACGAAAACTACTTTCTCGTCGGGTAAAACAATCCAAATAGCACCGCTGCTTGAGCCAGGGTGATGCTCAAGATAGATCGGGCTTTCGCCCCAGTAGAGACTCATCTTTTTTGTAAAGGTAATTCGTGGAGGAGCCCAACGAATATTTCCCAAGTTTGGGAGAACTTCCCATTCTGCACCGGTTGATTCGCTCTGAGATTTGAAGGCGCCAGGGTGGTTACGGAAAAATCCGGCTGTTTCTTCATGAACGAGAACAGAGCAATCCATAGCGCGTGCGCCGATCGTGCGGTCTACGTTTGAATCCAGATTGATAAGCAAACGTTCATATCCGCTTTCGAGATCAAGAAGGTCAGCGCGCCATGAGCGCCCATCTTCCGGTATAGGCGGGGCATCAATGTAGATCAATCCGCGCGGCAGGTTGATCGCGCCCAATGTGACCCCTGAATATTTGTCTTCGATATGGATATTTTCTTTTAACGATTGCATTTAGGAGACTTCCTCTTCTGTTGTTCTTAATACGGGCAAAATCATATTGAAACGGGTGCCCTCTTGATAGTTCTCATCAACCCAAATTTCTCCGCCGTGTCCTGTAATCGCGAGGCGGCAAAAAGCAAGCCCAACCCCTAGCCCGGATGTTTCGCCTTTATTTTTAGCACGTGTAAATTTTTCGAAAACACGCTGCCGATCTTCAGGGGCAATCCCTATACCGGTATCCTGCACCCAGAGCTGAAGCCACTCCCCTTTGTCTTCAACGCCCACTTCTATTCTGCCGCCAATCGGGGTGAATTTGGAGGCGTTTTCGAGCAAGTTAATTAAGACGCGTCGGATCATATCGCCATCTACCCAAATATTGGGAATATTTTCCGGCACAATGGCATTTACCTTTTGCTCGCGCGGTTGTGTGCCAGGCAAGACGGCTTCGAGTGCCTCCCCTACAAGCGTTGTCGTAGAAACACCTTGCTGTGTCACAATCGGTTGTCCCGCTTCCAGCCGATTAATATCAAGCAATGAAGAGACAAGACGTTGCATTCGTGCCGCAGAACTTGTCGCGATCTTGAATAGCATGGCTGTGCCTTCATCGTCGTTTTCTTTGAGAATATCTTCTAAAATATCGAGGCTTGAGATAACATTTGAGAGCGGGGAGCGCAGATCATGATAGATCATGGAAGTCATATCATCGCGTAGCGCATCTAATTCTTTGCGCTCGGTAATATCACGGAATATCCATTGCAAGGCTTCATCATCTTCGAAGTGAACGCTGTGTGCATGGACTTCAACGGGAGTTTCCTTACCATCTTTCATAAATAAGGTCGATTCGTAATTACGCGGTTGATCGTCGCGCAAATATTCAAAGCCTTCACCGACCTCTTTCCAATTCAAGGTGTGGATCTTGTCAATTTTCAAGGTGCGGAAAGCATCCACATTATAGCCACTCAACAAGAGTGCTTTTTTATTGGCTTCGAGAATATTGCCGTCCCAATCGGTGATCAGGATAGGGTCAATACTATCGTTAAATAATTCATAATAGCGTTTACGGGTTTCTTCAACGCGCTCAAATAATTCTGCATTCTGGATGGTCGTACCTGCCAAGCTACCGATCCCCGTCATCACTAGTAAAGCATCTGGATCAAAAACGCCCGAAATCGGATTGATCGCTTCCATTACGCCGATGATCTTGCCCTGCGCCTGAATGGGCGCGACTGCGATGGCATGAGAGTCAAACCCATCAAAGAAGCTGCGATTCGCAAAAGGATTTTCTTCTTTAATTGCCGGAATAACGATACCGCGCCCTTCTTTAACGACCTTTCCAATGATCCCCTCGCCCGCCCGAACACGCTTATCAACGATGCTGCCTGCATTTTTCCCCGTTGCCGCGCGAAAGACAAAATCCCCGCTGGGCTGCTCTTGCAAAGCCAGCGCAACTGTCTCGACCTGCAATGCTTGAATACTCTGATTAAGGATGCGCTGAAAAACATCGCTCATCTGGAGAGAGGCGTTGATCGTTATGGCCCCATCTGCAAGAGCCGTCATCACGCGTGCCTGACGCTGGCTCTCGGTATACAGACGTGCATTTAAGATCGCTATGCCAGCCTGATCGGCAATGGCCTGCATCAACTCAAGATGACTACGATCAAAAGCATTCGGCAGCGAGTGAACAAGCGTCATCACGCCGACGATCTTTTCGCGTGCCATCAGCGGTACACAAATCGCCGCTTTTGCGCCGCTTTTTTGCACTGCATCATCCGGGCGGCGTAACCAGCGTTGGTCACGGCTTGTATCAGGTACGAGAGCAGGCTTCTGATTGCGCACCACCCAGCCAGCCAGACCACGTTCAACGGTCACGCGCAGTTGTTGCGTGGTATCTCCCTGAATACGGCGTCCATGCACAATAATTGAATCGAGCGGCTTACCGCTATCATCCATTACGACCACACTACCGCGCTCGCCGCCAACATTATCTATGGCAGCATAAAGCACGCGCTGCAATACAGTGCGCAAATCGAGCGCTGTTGCAACCTCGCGGCTTACATGATAGAGCAATTCAAGCAAAGAACGGGTGTGGTCGTTTGTCATAATCCTCTCCGCAAAAGTATAGCACAAGACCTCAAGTTCTCTGTGGGATAGAGCAAAAAGGATAGGAGAAATGCGTCGAATCCGGGCGGATTTTTTCCCCCGAAATACATTTGTTTACTCTTCTACTTTTACCAGGTAATATAAGCCCAGCACCCCCGCGCTGAGGACAGCGAGAGCGAACCCGACCCCAACTTGGTCGGCGAGAAACCCGAGCATCGGTGCGAAGATAGCCGTAAGTATCGTGCTGAACTGCGCTTCAACGGAGAGTCCCGATGCCATGATGCGGCTATCAATTTGGTCGCTGATATAGGCGACGTTCATCGGGCGGCGTAGGCTGCGCAGGGCGTAGAAAACGAGAAAGACGATGATAGAGAGAATCGCCCAATTTGCGGAGGTGGCGAAACCGGCGATGAAGAGCATCCCTGCGCCGAAGAGGAAAGAGAGATTGATAGCACGCCCCAAGCTGGGAAAACGCTCGCTGAATCCGGCCGCACTGCGGGAGGCGTAGCTGGTGAAGAGATAGATGACGAAGTAGACCAATCCGATCAGGACGGCGCTGCGTTGCATATCGCTAAGCCCCCCTTGTATTCCCCCCGTAAACGGGGGGAAAAGCTTGAAGACGACGAGCGAGAGAGCGAAAGTCTCCAGAATGGGTTGGAGATAATCTTTTGTGGATTTGAATAATGCGCCGAAAAGAGAGCTGTTCAGGATGGAACGCAGAGCAAGCCGATTGGCAAATATCCCGCTAAAGTCGCGTAGGGTCTTTTTGGTCTGGTTCCAGATGTCGCTAAACGGGATACGTTGAAGATCGCCATCCAATGCTTTGGGGTACGAGAGCATGTTGAATAAATCCAAAGTATAGGGAATTATTGCCGCCAAAAACATGATGCGATAACTGCCCGTGTAAAAGACGAGGGCCGCCGCGATGAGGGCGTTGAGCGCGGAGCCAAGCTGGGAGAAAGAGCGCGTGCGTCCGTAATAGGCGACTTTGAAATGCTCGCGCTTGGTCATTTTGAGATGCTCGAGAATGAGGGCTTTGTGCGTGCCAGAGCGGAAGGCTTCGCCGAATGCGAAGAGAATCATGGCGAGCGCGTAGAGGGGAAAAGTGGCGAAAAGATAAAAAATGACGAAGGAGATCAGGTAGGAGACGAAAGCCATGACCATCGCCTTGCGACGCCCGAAAGCATCGGCAAAGACGCCGGTGGGGATCTCGAGGATATTCGTCGCCACATCGCGGATGGAGTAGAGGAAGCCGATCTGAAAAAAGCTCAGCCCCGCTTCACGGAAAATGAGAATGATGAAGGGGTCGAAGAAGCGCAGGTTTTTGAGAAAACCGTAGGCGGCGAAGCGGGGGAAGAGTTTGTCGTTTTTTAGGTTCATTTAAATGCTATGAATGAATTCATAGCCTGAGATAGAAAGTCCGTTTAAACGGACTTGTTGTTTAAGTAGAGATTTCAATCTCGCTCGTATGTCGCAAAGCATCCTAGTATGATAGAGAAAGCACGGCAGGCCGATGCATCCTTGGTCTAAAA
>JABGQU010000006.1 GCA_018648605.1 Anaerolineae bacterium
GTTTTGTCTGAGGCAACAGGGGTATCAAAGTAAGATTTTTGATGAAGCAATGCGATGTCCGTTTCTAATTGTCGTTGACAGGACGACTTGCTTACCCGCTTCCTGCGTGATAAACTCTTAGGTGCTATGACTCTTTCTCTGCTTATCGTTACCCCACAATCAAGTTTTGGAGAACATATTCGCCAAAGCTTGGAAGAAAAACACCCCTCTCATATTGTGATTGTGGATAATGCAGACGCAGCTTTGGATGAATTTCAATCCAAAAATTTCACGCATGCATTTTTGGATACAAGCCTAAAAAATGAAACAATCTTAGGCCTTGGGCTTGCTCTGCGCCAAATAGATTTGGGATTGCACCTCGTGCTTATCTCTGCTGAAGAAAAGCACCCGCGCTTTGATGCTCTCCACCCTTGGACATTACTCCCCAAACCTTTCTACCTCCCTGATCTTTTCCGTATTCTAGAAGGAGAAGTATCCTTTGGTGTGGATCTCCCAGCTGTAGAAGAAAAAACTTTAGAAGCTCCGCCCTCTGTATTGGATGAGAATCTCAGTTGGCTCCAAGATGTTAGCAAGGCTGCTCAACACCTTACACGTCTAACGCTGGAATCATCAGCCCAGGCTGCCCTGATTATTCGCGATGGGGAAATGTGGGCATACTCAGGACAGCTTTCTCAAATAGCAACATCTGAGTTGGTAGAAACTGTTTCTCGCGATAAAAAAGCAGGCGATCTGCTCAAATTCATTCGCCTCGAGACTACGCAGGCAGAGCATATGCTCTATGCTACCCAACTTGTAGAGGGTATCAATCTCGCGATGGTTTTCGATGCTGAAACGCCTTTTAGCACCATTCGGACAATTTCTGAAATTTTGGAAAATATCCCCAGTCCTAACCCGGTCAGTGCAGCTTCTGAAATAAAAACTAGCATCCCTGTTTCTACTCCGAGTGGAGAGGTGCAAGCGCTTGCCGAACCGATGCCATCCCCGTTTTCAAAAATGCGCCCGTCCACACCTATAAAACGCTCTGGCAACTTCACGCGCGAATCATCTCCGGCAGTTCAGCTTGGAGACTCTTCTCAAACGAGCATTGCCCTTGATGAAACGCGCCCGCAAGTGGCTCAGCGGCAAGAAGAGGTTGATTTGGCTGCTACGCGTGTTTCCAAACCTGCGCAACGCCCGAAAACACCGATACGGGTGAATGAAGTTGATCTGGCAGCAACTCGCGTTTCAAATTCTCAGAAACGCCCTGAAACCCCAGGCGATAAAACAAACGCTGAGGTGTTATTAGAGACACGCCCGCATTCCATCACAGAAGTTGCTGGGCGCGTATTGGTAGAGCCCTCGTCGCGTGGTATGTATGATCTCACCTATGCCTGCTTGCTTTTGCCGCGATTTGGCACGCATCACCTTGCGGGCGACCTTGCCGAGCGTCTTTCCTCGTGGATGCCGAATATCAGCATTGCATTTGGTTGGCGGTTGGAATACATCTCCGTGCGTCCCGATTATCTACAATGGGTCATCAATGTTCCACCGACCACCTCGCCGGGCTATCTAATGCGTATTATTCGTAAACAAACTTCATCGAAGATATTTGAAGACTTTCCTCGTTTAAAAGATGAGAATCCATCCGGCGATTTCTGGGCGCCAGGTTACCTGATTATGGGCGGTAGCCAACCGCACCCATCCAAGCTGGTAAAAGATTATATTAAGCGTACCCGCGAACGGCAGGGTATGCCTTAGAGCTTCTCTCTTATTTAGCGCCTCTCCTTCCCTATTACAACTACATAACCTATGCCTGAAACTCTTTACTTAATTGATGGTCATGCACTTGCTTATCGTGCCTATTTTGCGTTGAGCGGAGCTAACCCAGATCGCTGGCAAACCTCTTCTGGCGAGCCAACAGCTGGAATTTATGGTTTTGCCAGTGTTCTCTTGCGTTTACTGGAAATTGACCGCCCCGATTATATGGCGGTGGCATTTGACCTGGGCAAAACTTTTCGGCACGAAATGTACCCCGAATATAAAGGCACACGCGCAAAAATGCCCGACGACTTGCGCCCGCAAATTGAGCGCATTCGTGAGATGGTTGATATTTTTCATTTGCCACGTCTTGAAATGGAAAATTACGAAGCCGATGATGTTCTCGGCAGCGTCGCACGTCAGGCAGCCGAGCAGGGTTTGGGGGTCAAGATCATCACTGGCGACCGCGATTTACTTCAACTCGTTACTGAGCGTGTCATTGTCAACCTGCCTGGCCGCTCAATGAGCGATGCCAGCGATTATTATCCTGCCGATGTCGTAAAAAAAATGGGCGTGCGCCCCGATCAGGTTGTTGATTTGAAAGCCCTGATGGGCGACAGCTCCGATAATATCCCTGGCGTCTATGGGATCGGACAGAAGACAGCCGAGAAGTTGCTTGGTGAGTATGAGACCCTCGATGGCATCTACGCCCATTTGGAGGAGATCCCGACACGCTTCCAGACCAAACTTGCTACCGATAAAGAAGTAGCCTACCTGAGCCGAGATTTGGCACGCATTCACACCGATTTGCCAGTGCATCTCGATCTTGAGCTTGCCCGTGCTGACCAACTGGATGCACCAGCGACGGTTGCTTTTTTCCGTGAACTTGAGTTTCACTCTCTTACCAATCGCTTTCTCAAATTAACGCAGGCAAATGTTGAAGCCGCTCCCGCTGCCGGGGGGCAGTTATCACTTTTCGGCGGGACGGATGCGCCGATACTTTCCTCGCCGAGACAATCTGTTTCGACCGCTACACAAATTGTGGTCACGCGTGAGGCGCTATCCGCTTTGGTAGAGAAACTGCAACAGGCGCAGATGATCGCTCTGGATACGGAGACTACATCCACCGATGAGATGCAGGCGGAGTTGGTCGGCATTTCTTTGGCTGTCGAGGAGGGGGAGGGGGTTTACATCCCAACTGGTCATAATGCCGGTGAGCAGCTTCCTTTGAATGAAGTGTTGGATGCGTTGCGCCCAGCTTTGACCGACCCGAAGATCGCAAAAATTGGGCATAACCTGAAATATGACATCATTATGCTAGCGCGCTATGGCTTGCAGGTAAGACCGCTCTCATTTGACACAATGATCGCCGAATGGCTGGTGGATCCTGGCTCGCGTAGTTTGGGGTTGAAGAAGCTCGCTTTTGTGCGTCTTGGTGAGCAAATGACCGAAATTGAAGCCTTGATCGGTAAGGGTAAGAAGCAGATCAGCATGGCGGAAGTTGCCATTGCAGATGCTGCGCCTTATGCCGCCGCGGACGCCGAGATTTGTTTGCGACTTTATCCGCTTTTGAAAAAAGACCTTGAACGTGTTGCTGGAATGAAGTTACTAGAAGAGATGGAGATGCCGTTAGTTGGCGTGCTTTCTGAAATGGAAATGGCGGGTATTTTGCTCGATATTCCTTTCTTCAGCGAAATGTCGGTGCAATTAGAGACACGCCTTGCGGAGATTGAAAAGCAGGTCATCAAGTTGGTTGGGAAAGCGTTCAATCTCAATTCCACACAGCAACTTTCAGATGTTCTTTTTGGCAGGCTGGGTTTGCAGCCGCCTGATCGGACGAAGAAGACCAAAAGTGGACATTACTCCACCTCGGCAGCAGTGCTGGAGGGGATGCGCGGCGCGCACCCTGTGGTGGATTTGATCCTTGAGCAGCGTGAATTATCGAAGCTCAAATCGACTTATGTAGATGCCTTGCCTGCTGCGCTTAATCCCGCCACGGGGCGTGTACATACTTCTTATAATCAAACCGGTTCGGTGACAGGGCGTTTGGCATCGTCGAATCCGAATTTACAAAATATCCCCATTCGTACAGAGCTGGGACGACGTGTTCGTAAGGGCTTTATTGCAGATGAGGGGAATGTCTTATTAGCAATCGATTACTCGCAGATTGAGTTACGGATCGTAGCGCACATGGCGCAGGACGAGACCATGTTGGCAGCATTCCGTTCGGGTCAGGATATTCATTCCACAACGGCAGCGGCAATATATAATATGCGTCTCGACGAAGTTACAAAAGAGATGCGCCGTCATGCCAAGGCGATCAACTTTGGGTTGATCTATGGCATGTCTGCATTTGGTCTCACGCGGACTACCGAGTTAACTTTGGCAGAGTCAGAAGATTTTGTCACTGCTTATTTTGAGAAGTTCCCGGGCGTGAAGAAATATCTGGATAATATTCGTATCGTGGCGGCCGAGCAGGGCTATGTTGAAACTTTGCTTGGGAGGCGACGTTATTTCCCTGCTTTGAAGAATCCTTCCAATCAGAATCTGCGTAATCGTGAAGAACGTGAAGCAATTAATGCCCCTATTCAGGGCACTGCAGCAGATATTATGAAGATTGCTATGTTGAACGTAGCGAAAGCGCTGCCACAAGCAGGGCTGCATGGTAAGATGTTGTTGCAAGTGCATGATGAAGTGGTGATTGAGTGCCCACAAAGTGAATTGGATGATACTATTAAGGCCGTAACTACCGCGATGGAAACGGCATATTCGCTTGATATTCCACTATCCACAGAAGCCCGTTCGGGGCTGACGTGGGGTGATTTATAAAATACTAAGAAGAGATCGATTCATGACAGGACGTGAAGACCTTTTTCAAAAAGCGATGAACGATGGGCACTCCGCAGCTTGGGATCAATTGTGGAGCAAAGCGGCAACTTCTTATCGTGCCGCCTTAACGGAGATGCCTGACCACCCCAAGGCATTATCCAGCTTGGGGTTGGCGTTATATCAAATGCAAGAGTTCGAAGAAGCTTTACAGATTTATCGCCGTTTGTCAGAAATCTCTCCGAATGATCCGATCCCCTTTGAGAAAATAGCACAATTGTGTGAGCGTTTGGGGGAACTTAAGGAAGCTGTTGAAGCAGCCATCAAGGCTGCTGATCTTTATATCGAGCAAAAAGATGTTGAGAAAGCGATTGAAAACTGGTCGCGAGTAACACAACTTAATCCTGAACATATTTTGGCACACTCCCGCCTTGCTTTAGTCCATGAAAGGCTTGGACATCAGCAACAGGCTGTTACTGAATATCTCGCTTTGGCAAGTCTGATGCAGCGCTCTGGAAAACCAGACAAAGCTACAGAGCTTGTGATGCGTGCCCTAAAGATTATCCCCGGTAGTCAGACAGCACAGCAAGCGCAGGCATTGCTGAATACAGGCCAACTGTTGCCAAAGCCCATTCGTCCAAAGGGGGGCACAGGTCCAATTCGTATAGCGCAGGTTAAGCAACTCGGCAAACCGAAAAAAGAGATTTCGAGCACTTTAGATCCCATTGGAGAAGCGAGTCGAAGGGCACTGATGATCTTGGCAGAAATTCTATTTGAATATTCTGACGACAGTGATCCCCAACAAGTCAAGAAAGGTTTGCAAGCGATCATGCATGGTACGGGGCAGCTTTCCGTTCAACGGGTGGCACAAACCAAGATCATCATGCATTTGGGACAAGCCATTGATGCTCAATCAAAAAAACAAGATGAACTTGCTGCCGATGAATTAGCACATGCCCTTTTAGCAGGATTTGAACATCCCGCACTCTATTTTGATTTAGGGATGTTGCGCTCAAAAGGGGATCGTGTAGAGAGCGCGATGCGCCATCTTCAACACGCGGTAAAACACGCGGACTTTGGGCTTGCTGCCCGTTTAATAATGGGAAGTATCTTGAAGAATCTCGGACGTCTCTCCGAAGCCGCTACAGAATATCTCGAAGCTCTGAAACTGGCAGATGTGATGCTTGTCCCCGAAGATCAAGTAGACGCGTTGCGTCAACTCTATGAACCTTTGATCGAAGCGCAGGCTGGCGAAGAAGATGAAGTCGTACATATGCGGCTTTGTGATAACGTTGAAGAAATGATCGTGCGCGTAGATTGGCGCGAGCATTTGCGTATAGCACGTGAAGAACTTCCAAAATCGGATGGGGAAGTGCCCTTGCCTCTGGCTGAGATTCTTATTCAGGCGCAGAGCGGGCAAGTTTTGGGCGCAATGGCACGTGTCCACGAGCTGGTACGCCAAGGTCATATGCGTTCCGCCATGGATGAAGCGTTCCAGGCGATCACTTACGCCCCTACTTATTTGCCCCTCCACTCGTTGATCGGTGATCTTCTCATCCAAGACGACCAGACCGAAGATGCGATTGCTAAATACGATATGATCGCAGAAGCTTATAACGTGCGTGGTGAAGCCAATCAATCTACAGTTTTCCTGCGCAAGATCATCAAGCTTGCCCCAATGGATCTCTCTTCCCGCACAAAATTGATCGATCAGCTCATAGCGCGAGGGCAAGTAGATGATGCGATCCGCGAGTATATTAACTTGGCAGATATTTATTATCGCCTTGCTGAGTTAGATATGGCGCGAAAAACGTATACAACGGCTCTGCGTGCAGCACAACGAGGTAACGCAGAACGTTCATGGAATGTGCATATCTTACAACGTATGGCAGATATTGATATGCAACGTCTCGATTGGAAACGAGCTCTACGCGTCTTTGAACAAATCCGTACCCTGCGCCCGGATGATATTGGTGTGCGTAAAAGTCTTATTGATCTGAATCTAAAAATGGCAAACAAGGCGCAGGCATTTAAAGAATTAAATAATTTCTTGGGTTATCTTGAAGAACATCCTTCTGCAGAGAGTGACGTTGTTGCATTATTGGCTGGTTTGCTTACTGATCATCCAACTATTGGCGAATTGCACCAAACTCTTGCAGAGCAATATCGTACACAAGGCAAGAAAGAAGATGCAATTAAAAAATTCGATCGAGCAGCCGATGTCTTTTTGCAGGCGGGTGAGAAAGAGTCTGCTATACAGGCGATCACCATGCTGTTGAGCATGGCCCCGCCTAATATCGAAGATTATCAACAAATTTTGGCAGAGATCCAGGCGGAGTAATATTCTTCGCGAAGTTGAGTTTTCAAAATAAAAAGACTGCCGCCAAGTTTTCAAAACTTGGCGGTTCTTTCGTAAGTAGAGAAAAGGAATTAGATAATGAAAGTCAAGGAAAGTTATAAGAAAACCGTTGTTGAGACTGGCTTAACCATGCTCGAAGAGGGATTAACCGTAGGCACGTGGGGGAATATTAGTGTGCGCGACCCGGAAACAGGGTTAGTCTATATCAGCCCCAGCGGAATGAATTATCGCGAGATCGGTCTCGACGATGTTGTCGTCTTAGACCTTGAAATGAATCTGGTCGATGGAACGAGAGTTCCCTCTATCGAAAAAGAGACACATCTGGCCGTTTATCGTGCTCGCGCAGATGTAAATGCAGTCGTTCACACACATCCGCTATACTCGACGGTTTTGGGCGTAAACAAGATGGAGCTACCCGCTGTGAGCGAAGATTTTGCCCAAATCGTTGGTGACAAAATTATCTGTTCAGAATATGCTTTGCCAGGAACGCAAGAACTTGGTCAAAATGTGGCAGCCGGCTTAGGGGCAGAGCGAAACGCGGTCTTGCTCCCTAATCATGGCACAATTAACGTGGGCGAAGATATGAAAACAGCCCTTATCGTTTGCCACGTGGTTGAAAAATCTGCACAGATCTATATTATGGCATTGAATATTGGCACGCCGCATCTCATCTCAGCAGAAGACATTAAAGCCATGCAAGATTATAAAAATAATTATTACGGGCAGCGTTAGCTAAAACAGCCTTCTGGTAAACTCTCGTTATGTCGAAAAAGAAAATTCTCATCACACTGGCAGCCTTCTTCATGTTGGCGCTTTTGATCCTACAAATTCCCCGTGTGCAGTCGGCTCTCTCATGGCGTTACGAAAAACTAACGATCTATACTAAAAACGTCATTAATCCGCCCGAACCTGTGCCTACTGCGTTGCCCTTCACGCCTGCGCCCTCTGCTACACAGCCTGTTGAAACTATAGGGGCGAGCACATCTATACCCCAACCTGCGACCCCGACTGCTACCAGTGCCCCTCTCCCTGCGCAAGTTTCCCTCATTAGCCCCCCTCATGAGCAGCAAACCCCAAATAATTGTGGTCCCGCAACTCTCTCGATGGCATTGCATTTATATGGCTGGGAAGGGAATCAAAACGAGATCGCCGATCAAATTAAGCCCGTGCTCCAAGACCGCAACGTTAACCCAGAAGAATTGGCATATTATGTGCGTAATTTTGCAGGCTGGCTAAATATTGGTTATCGGGTCGGAGGCAATATAGAAACGCTCAAAAGACTCTTGGCAGCCAATTACCCTGTCATTGTCGAAAGTGTGACCAGTCTTGACCCTAACGATGCGCTTGGTCCCACAGATGATCTTTGGGCGGCACACTACCTTCTGCTTACAGGATATGACGAAGCAACCCAAACCTTTACGATGCAAGATTCCTATCACGGAGCAGATTTAACGATTTCTTACGACCAGCTTGAAGCGGAATGGGAACCGTTCAATAATCTTTATATGGTGCTCTATTCCCCAGAAGACGAGAGCGAACTTGAAACTCTACTTGCTTCCGATTGGGATGTGGATGCCAACCGTGAACGGACTCTCGCTAACGCCCTTCTAAATATTGAATCCAATCCAGATAGTGCTTATGCTTGGTTTAACCTGGGCAGTGATCTGGTCTACTTTGAAGAGTATCAAGAAGCTGCATTGGCTTACGACAAGGCGCGTGAGCTAGGTTTGCCTTTGCGCATGTTCCGTTATCAGTTTGGCCCATTTTGGGCGTACTTCCATGCAGATCGTATCGACGAGTTAATGCTGCTTACTGATTATGCGCGCGGCATTACGACCATGTCTGAAGAAACCTGGTTTTGGTATGGTTGGGGGCTTTATCGCCAAAACGACTTTGTAGGGGCCAAAGCTGCCTGGGAAAAAGCACTCTCGATTAACGATTCCCCGTATGCAGATGCACATGGCGCACTCGAATATGTTCCTTAACCAAAAACTTCGGATGTTTTTTACCTAGATATGGGGGAAGCTCAATCTTCGTGGAAACTATAGCCCCCTGGTGAAGTCTGAATCATATATTCGCGGTCTTTGCCAAGTTTTTTGCGCAACCTGTATATCACATTTTTGAGGGCGATCTGGTCTTTTTCGCCAGCGCTTCCCCATACAGAAAGAATAATCTCTTCGTTTGTAAAAACGTATCCAGGGCGGTTCATCAGTAGGCGTAAAAGTCGAAACTCAAGATTCGTGAGGCTGGTTTTCTTCCCGTTGGGGCTTATGGCAAGACGACGTGCGGGGTCGAGTTTAAGCTTGGGGGGCGTAGCAGGTGCAAGCAAGGATGTCGCGCTGCGACGTGACCATGCGGTGATCTTAGCCAAAAAGATAGCAGGGCTAACAGGCTTAACGATGCACTCATCCACACCAGCTTGATAGGCTTCGATAATTTCTGTTTCATGATGGGCTGGTAAAAAAAGTAAGATAGGGGTTTTGCTCAGGGCACGATATTTTTTTGCCAGAGAAATTCGTTCATCATGAGGCGCGTTTACGTCTATGACGATTAGTTCAGGCATGATCTCTGGCGCGCGCTGAAGAGCGCGTTGTACTGAAGTTTCGATAATGGCGTTCAAACCTTTCTCGCGGATCATATATCCCAAGAGGGGGGCTGTCTCGGTTTGGTCGCAAATAATAAGCACTCGGATAGTTTTAGTTGTCGCGGGCATGTTTTTTTCCGTATCATTACAAGGTGGATTTTTGCAAGAAATAAAATTCTTGTGAGCGCAGTTTCTATCTTTACTTTTCTATTATAAGGCATGTGGTCGCTTTTGGTCGCAGTTTGATGTTGAATTGTGACTATTGGGTGATAACAAAAAAAAACTCCCGCCGATATACTCTGCATAGATTTGAATATCAAAATTAAGGAGAATTGAAATGAAAAAACTATTTCCCATTTTTATGGTAACAATGCTCTTTGTCTCCGCCTGTGGTGCGATTGGACAAAATGCTGAACCGACTTCTATCCCGATTGCAGAGGCTTTTCCCACTGCCACTCCCGTTCCATTGAACCCGACGGCAGCTCCTGCTAATCCTGGTTCCACTGATGCTGGCTCAGAGCGTGTTTCCCCAGTTGATGGCATGGTGCAAGTATTTATCCCCGAAGGCAGTTTCCGCATGGGCGGAATGGACGTCGATGCTGAATCAGATGAAAAACCAGATCACATGGTTTCTATGTCTGCGTTTTGGATGGATAAGCTCGAAATCACCAATGCAATGTATATGCTTTGCGTACAACAGGGTGCTTGTGAGCCGCCTGACCATTTCCGTTCCGAAAAGCATGAAAAATACTTCAATACTGAAGAATATGCTGACCACCCTGTGATCTACGTCACTTGGGGTGATGCTACTGACTACTGCACGTGGGCGGGCAAACGTCTCCCAACCGAAGCCGAGTGGGAATATGCTGCTCGCGGTAACGATTTCCGTACTTTCCCTTGGGGCGATGATCGCCCAGACACCTCACGTGCCAACTTTAACCACAAAATTAATGATGTCACCCGTGTAGGCAGTTTCCCTGCAGGCGCTAGCGCCTTCGGGGTGCTTGATATGGCGGGCAATGTTTGGGAATGGGTTTCTGATTTTTATGATCCTAATTATTATTCCCTATCTATTGCGGCAAATCCTTCAGGACCTTTAGCTGCGATGGGTGGTATTTCTCAACGCCGTGTTATTCGTGGCGGTTCTTATCAGGATGTAGAAAAAGATATCCGTATTTCTAATCGTGGCTACGCCAGTGGACCTAATCCCGATGCTAGCGATATGGACTCCCCTGAGTATCATGGTGAATCTTCACCGAAGATCGGTTTCCGCTGCGCTTCTGGAAACTAAATTGCTACGGCTAAATTAGCATTTTCTGATAGAGAGCTTCTCTCCCGAACTCTCGCCCCATTGCCCCAAATTCGTAGGATTTGGGGCAATGGCTTTAACGGAAACAAGCCCAAATTTCCGTGTGTCTCGCCCCTCCCAAAAGTTGACTTGGTTTGTCTGATATGGTAAACTGCCGCCATAATTCAATAGCCCCAAAACGGCAACTCTTATCCAGAGAGGCGGAGGGACCGGCCCTGCGAAGCCTCGGCAACCTAGTTGATTTTCGTGTTTTATCGAAAGAGCAAAGGTGCCAATTCCGGCAGTAAAGATTCTGGAAGATGAGAGGGCAGCCGAGCAATCTTTTTGCGCAAGATGCCCTTTCATGAATACCTGAAGGGGCATTATCTATTTAGCGAGGTGAAAGCTATGAGTACGACCTTTATGAATGCCGAAAGTTTGATGTTCTCGTCTGAATCTGTGACGGAAGGACATCCCGACAAGATGTGTGACCAGATCAGCGATGCTGTTTTGGATGCCTGTCTTGAGCAAGATCCGATGTCTCGTGTGGCGTGTGAGACTGCCATCAAGACCGGTTATGTGATGTTGCTGGGCGAGATCACCACAAAAGCTTACGTCGATTTTGACAAACTGGTGCGCGAAGTCGTGATCGATATTGGGTATGATCGCGGCAAAAAAGGCTTCGATGGGCACACCTGTGGTGTGCTCTCCGCTGTTGCAAGCCAAAGCTCAGATATCGCTATGGGCGTGGATGAAGCGCTCGAATCCAAATCAGGTGAAATGACCGAAGCGGAAGTTGAATCCATCGGTGCTGGTGACCAGGGTATGATGTTTGGTTTTGCCTGTAACGAGACCCCAACCTTGATGCCGATGCCGATCTATTTGGCACATAAACTGACCTTGCATCTGACCGAAGTCCGCAAAAATGGAATGCTTGAGTGGCTGCGCCCCGACGGCAAAAGCCAGGTGACCATCGAATATTCCAAAGGCAAACCGAAACGCGTAGACACCGTTTTAATCAGTACGCAACATTCCCCTGATATCTCTCAGGAAGATATTCGTACTGCGATCATTGAGCATGTCATCAATCCTGTTTTGCCCGCCGATATGGTGGACGATGAACTCAAGATTTACGTCAACCCGACTGGACGTTTTGTGATCGGTGGCCCAATGGGTGACGCAGGCGTGACCGGACGCAAGATCATCGTCGATACCTACGGCGGAATGGGACGTCATGGTGGTGGCGCATTCTCAGGAAAAGATGCCACAAAGGTGGATCGTTCTGCAGCTTACGCAGCACGTTGGGCTGCCAAGAATGTAGTAGCGGCTGGAATCGCGGATCGTTGCGAAATCCAGGTTGCTTACGCAATTGGCGTCGCGCATCCGTTGTCTGTTAATGTTGAAACCTTTGGCACAGGCGTTATCTCTGATGAGAAAATTGCCGAATTGGTTAGCGAACATTTTGATCTGCGCCCCGGTGCGATCATCCGTGATCTCGACCTGCGCAAACCGATCTTCCGCAAAACCTCTGCATACGGTCACTTTGGGCGTGAAGATTATGAGTTCACTTGGGAGCGCACTAACAAAGCCGACGAGCTGAAAGCCGCGGCTGGACTGTAGTTAGTAAGTAGTATCAGAATGCAAAGGTGGAGACGAGAAATCATCTCCACCTTTTTTTTCTTGCTTCATGGCCTTTGCTGTGATAAACTCGCATCCGTTATGAAAAACTTATTCAGCAACCGTCATCATCATGCCCATAAAACTGACTTTCAGGTCGGGCATGTCTGCTTTAAGAAGCTTTGGATTTCATAACTTAAATTAGAAAAACTTAGCACATCTTTTAGAAGCACTTCCCGACTTGGGAAGTGCTTTTTTGTTTTCAATATCAAAGTACGTTGCACCTGTTTTTCGGTGCATTGTACTTGAGTAGAAATGATAAGGAGTTTTTATGCAAGCAGACCGCAAGATCAGAATATCCCTGCCAAGCAAGGGCTTTTTGGGTGAGAAAAGCAGAGAACTTCTAGCGAATGTCGGTTTTCAGGTCTATAGCCCAAATCCACGTCAATATCAGGCAAGCATTCCCCGTTTTCCTTTTATGGAAGTGATCTTTCAGCGCCCGGGAGATATTGTACACAGCGTGCGGAGCGGAAGTGTCGATTTTGGCATCACGGGGCGAGATGTTTTTCTCGAGAAGAGAGATGATAATGGGCAGATCTTGGAACTGCATAAGTGTTTGGATTTCGCACACTGTACTTTAAACGTGATCACGCCTAAATCCTGGAGCGAGATCGGTTCTGTATCCGATTTAAAAAAGATGATGAATGAATTAGGTCGCCCGCTGAAAATTGCGTCCAAATTCCCTAATCTGACAAAGAAGTTTTTTGATGCACGGAACGACCTTGATTTTAAATTCATCGCTGCGGAAGGAGCATTGGAAATTGCCCCGACTGTGGGATACGCCGACCTGATCGTGGACATTGTTTCGACCGGAACGACTTTGCGGGACAATCATTTGAAGATGTTGCGAGACGGCGAGATTTTGAAATCGCAGGCCTGTTTGATCGCAAATAAGGCGCGTCTGAAAGAGAATGATGCCGTGCGAGAGATTGCGGTTCAATTTTTGGAAGTGTTGAGTGCCTTTTTGCGGGCGGAAGAAAAATTGGCGATCTTTGCGAATATCCGTGGTGATTCGCCCGAAGATATTGCCGAGAAGATTTTTGGGCAAAAAGTGATTGGCGGCTTGCAGGGTCCTACAATTTCGCAAGTCATTACGCAAGATGCTGAGAATTGGTACGCTGTGCATCTAATTGTAGCGAAATCTGAATTGCATGAGGCTGTGAAAGAAATCCGCGCGGTGGGGGGCAGCGGCGTGGTGGTCTCGGATGTGAATTATCTTTTTGAAGAAGAGCCGAAAGAATTAGCAGCGATGTTTGAAGCACTTAGTGATGAGTGATGCGTGACGAGTGAAAAGCAAAAACATCACTTATCACTCGTCATAGAGAACCAAAAGGAGAAGAAAATGATCAAAATCTACCCCCTATCAGAAGCCAAAGAAGGCATTTTGAAGCGCAAGCCCATTTACCAAGATAGCTACTCGCCCGCCACCATCGCACGGACGGAGTCGGTTTTTGGCGAGGGCGTGATGCCGCATCAGGCGGTGATGCAAATTTTGAAGTCGATTGACGAAGATGGCGATGCCGCTGTGCAAAAATGGAATGCGACCCTCGACCGTTTCGATGCGCCGAATTTCGGCATCGCAAAAGCGGACTTGAAAGCGGCTTGGGAGCGAATCCCCGCACGTTTACAGGAAGTGTTGGAAAAATCTGCCGCACGTATCCGTGATTTTCATGAAAGACAACCCATCACCAGTTGGCTGACGAACGAAATGGGCGGAGAAATTGGTCAGCGTTTCACTGCCATTGAACGAGTCGGCGTTTATGTGCCTGGCGGAACGGCTCCGCTGCCTTCCTCCATGCTAATGAGCGTGATCCCCGCGCAAGTTGCGGGCGTCAAGGATATTGTGGTCTGCACTCCGCCAAATCCGCACGATTCGATTTTGGCAGCGGCGTATATCTGCGGCGTGGATGAAGTCTATCAGGTCGGCGGCGCACAGGCGATTGCGGCGATGGCGTTTGGCACAGAAAGCATCCCTCGTGCAGATAAAATTGTCGGCGCAGGCAATCTTTTCGTGACGCTTGCCAAACAGCAGCTTTATGGCTTGGTCGGCTTCGATGGGTTGGCTGGTCCCACCGAGACAATGGTCATCGCCGATGCGGATGCAAATCCCGCCTGGGTTGCAGCAGATTTGCTCGCTCAAGCCGAACACGATGTGCAAGCCAGCGCAATTTTGCTGACCACGGACGAAGAAATGGCGAAAAAGGTACAGGCAGAAGTTGCCGAACAAACCGCCAAACTCTCTCGTGAAGAAATTATCGAAGCCTCGTTGGAGAATAAGAGCGGTATCGTTATTGTGGAGAGCATCGCAGAAGCCGCCAAACTCGCCAACGATTACGCTGCCGAGCATCTTTGTCTTGCTGTGCATGACCCCAAAGCACTCATGGACCAGATCAACAACGCAGGCGGATTCTTCCTCGGCGAACACTCCTTTGAAGCCCTCGGCGATTATGTTGCGGGTCCCAGCCACGTCATGCCGACTGGCGGCACAGCTCGTTTTGCCTCGCCGCTGAATTTGCTCGATTTTGTCAAAGTCTCCAGCGTCGTCGCTCTCGATCCCGAAACAGCCGCCGCCCTCAGCCCCATCGCCGCCGATTTTGCGGATACAGAGAAGCTGACGGCGCACGCGAATGCGTCCAAAATCAGAATGAAAAGTGCGTAATGCGTAAAACGTATTGCGTAATGACCTCGTTTATCGGGAACCATTACGCAATACGCACTACGAAATACGCAGTGGTGTAAAAATGAAAGAATTGCTACGTCCTCACTTACTTAGCCTCACCCCCTATACCCCCATCCTCCCCTTCGAGGCACTTTCCGAGCAACTCGGCATCCCCGCCGATGAGATCATCAAGCTCGATGCCAACGAGAACCCTTACGGCACGCTCCCCGCCGTTGCCGATGCGCTCAAAAATCTGCCTTACGTCCATATTTATCCCGACCCAGAGAGCCGATTTTTGCGCCGTGCGCTCGCCGATTATCACCAAATCCCCGTCGAGAATATCCTCGCCGGAGCGGGCGCAGATGAGCTAATTGACCTCCTCCTGCGCTTCTTCATCAATCCCGGCGACACCATTCTCAACTGTCCGCCCACTTTCGGGATGTACGCCTTCGACACCGCGATCAATGGTGGTCAGGTTATCAACGTGCCTCGTTTGGATGATTTTTCTGTGGATGCGGATGCCCTCCTCGAAGCGGTTGCCGTGCATCAGCCAAAGTTGCTCTTCCTCGCAACGCCGAACAACCCTGATGGAGGCTTGCTACGCTCCGAAATAATTGATGCCCTGCTCGAACAGAATCTGCTCCTCGTCCTCGACGAAGCCTATATGGAATTCGCCCCGCCCGGCGCTTCCCGCATGAAAGAAGTCGCCAAACGAGAGAATCTCATCGTCTTGCGAACATTCAGCAAATGGGCGGGGTTGGCTGGGTTACGGGTTGGATACGGTGTCTTCCCCGCCTGGCTGATGCCATACCTGTGGACAGCGAAGCAGCCCTATAATGTCTCTGTTGCGGCAAGTGAAGCAGCACTAGCAGCCCTTAAGAATGCCGACCAACTCGAAAAAATCGGGCAGAAGATCATCGCCGAGCGAAAACGGCTTTATGCAGCGTTGCAAAAGATAGATTACTTAGAACCTTATCCATCCCAATCGAATTTCATCCTCTGCAAAGTCATCGGGCGAGATG
This sequence comes from Anaerolineae bacterium, assembly GCA_018648605.1. Taxonomy (GTDB): domain Bacteria; phylum Chloroflexota; class Anaerolineae; order Anaerolineales; family Villigracilaceae; genus Desulfolinea. The sequence goes on from JABGQU010000006.1 coordinate 16,153, forward strand.
CCGCAAAGTTGAAAGAAAATTTGGCGAAGCAAGGCATTCTCATCCGTTACTTCAACAAACCTGGCTTGGATGACCATATCCGCATCAGTGTTGGGATGCCCGAGCAGGTGGATGTGGTGGTGAGAGCTTTAACAAAAATATAGATGTGCATTGCATCTTCTTTTGGATGCGTAAGTGCCCCGAATGGGGTATGCACATCGGGTCTTGCAAAGCATACATGATTCTTGCTGAGCCGAACTGCAACGCACTTTCCGCTTCGCTGCAAGTGCAATGCAGTTCTAACAAGGAGTTTTTATGAGAACAGCTTCTATTCAACGAAAAACAAAAGAAACCAACATATCTCTTTCTGTAAATCTCGACGGTACAGGAGAACACAACATCTCCACAGGCATTGGATTTTTTGATCACATGCTCACCCAAATCGCTGTGCATGGGTTGATAGATATTGACCTTCAAGCCGAAGGGGATTTGCATATAGATGCGCACCACACTATCGAGGATTGCGGCATCGTGCTTGGGGAGGGGATTGGTCAGGCACTCGGCTCAAAGCTGGGCATCCGCCGCATGGCAGAAGCAAGTGTCCCCATGGACGATGCGCTGGCAAATGTCATTCTGGATTTGTCGGGCAGACCTTATTCCGTCATCCAGATTCCGTGGGTTAGTCCATCTGTGGGAAATATCCCGACTTCATTAATAGAGCATTTCTTTGAAACAGTGGCAGTCTCTGCGAAAATGAACCTGCATATCCGTGTTTTCTATGGGAAAGATAATCACCACATCGCCGAAGCAACCTTCAAAGCCTTTGCGAGAGCGCTCGATGCGGCGGTGCAAGTGGATGAGCGGCGAGCGGGGATTGTGCCGAGTTCTAAAGGAAAATTATGATAACAATCATCGACTACGGCGCAGGCAATCTGCACTCTGTCCAAAAGGCGATAGAGTTTGTGGGTGGGCAGGCGCAGATCACGAGCGATGCCGCTAAAATTCTGTCCGCTGAGAAAGCGATTTTGCCCGGCGTGGGGGCATTCAAGGACGGCATGGATGGCTTGATAGCGAATAATCTCCCCCCTGTCATCAAAGAATTTGTTGCTTCCGAAAAGCCACTCTTGGGCATCTGCCTTGGAATGCAACTTCTCTTCGACGAAGGACACGAACACGGCATTCACGAGGGGCTGGGGATTTTGCCTGGACGTGTGCTTGAATTTCAGAGCCAGACTCTCAAGGTTCCACAAATTGGCTGGAATACGATTGTTTTCGAGAAAGAAAGCCCGCTCATCAGCGAAGTGCCTGATGAAAGTTATGTTTATTTCAATCACGGCTATTATTGCGCTGCCGCCAATCCCACCCACAGCCTTGCCCGCACCGATTATGGTGTCGAATTCACATCGGTCGTGAATGTCGAAAATATCTACGGTGTGCAATTTCACCCCGAAAAAAGTCAGAAAATCGGCTTGCAGATTTTGAGAAATTTTGTTGAAAAAATATAGAACGCGGATTGCACTGATTTTGCGGATTCCCGCAGATTTTAAAAGCCAAAAAAGTTTTTAAAATCCGCGTAAACCTGCCCAATCCATCAAATCCGCGTTCTATTAAGGAGCCAATATGACCTTTACCATCTACCCCGCCATCGACCTTTGCAAGGGACAAGTTGTCCGTTTGCGGCAGGGCGACCCAAATAAGCAGAAAGAATATAGCAATGATCCCGTTGAAATTGCCAAAAAGTGGCAAGCTCAGGGTGCAACTTGGTTTCATCTGATCAATCTTGATGGGGCATTCGGCGAATATATCGAGCCCAACCAGCGTGCGATTAAAAATATCCTTGTGGCGTGCGGCGATATTTCCACGCAGCTTGGCGGTGGGATTCGCAGCCTCGCCGATATCGAAGGAGCACTGAATCTCGGCATCACGCGTGTTATTTTGGGCACAGCGATTCTCGAAGATTTTTCTTTTGCAAAAAAGGTGATTGCCGAATTTGGTGCAGATCGAATTGTCTTCGGCTTGGATGCACGGGATGGCGTTCTCATGGCGCGTGGCTGGCAAGTCGCCTCGGATCGCTCTATATTTGAGCTTGCCGAGGCACTAAAAAACATCGGCGCGGAGAGAATCATCTACACCGATATCGCCACCGATGGGATGAGCGTTGGCAACGACACCAAAAACACCCGTCAGCTTGCGGAAAAAACGGGACTAGATGTCATCGCGTCTGGCGGAATCAAAACCTTGGAGGATGTGCGAGAAGTTAAAGAAGCAGGTTTGAGTGGTGTGATTATTGGGCGTGCCTTGTATGAAAATCATATCACGTTGGCGGAGGCGATAGCATGTTAACTCAACGTCAGAACTGCACTGCATTTGTACAATGTGTTGCAGTCCGGGTTAGCAAAGACTTGCTTATCGCGTTAGACCCGATGTGCAACGCATCCAAAAGCGGATGCAATGCACATCTATCGGAGAAAACAATATGTTAGCAAAAAGAATCATCCCCTGTCTGGATGTCAAAGAAGGTCGAGTCGTTAAAGGAGTCAACTTTGTCGGCTTGCGAGATGCGGGGGACCCCGTTGAGCAGGCAAAAGCCTATGACAAGATGGGAGCAGATGAACTTGTTTTTCTCGATATTTCAGCAACGCACGAGGGAAAAGAAACAATGCTCGATGTGGTCAATCGGGTCGCTGAACAAGTTTTTTTGCCGCTCACTGTTGGGGGTGGGATTCGGTCTATTGAGGACGCACGTCTCGCTTTGCTGGCGGGCGCAGATAAGATCGGGATCAACTCATCCGCTGTAGCAAATCCAGACCTGTTAGCTCAATCCGCTAAAAAATTTGGCGCACAATGTATCGTTCTCGCCATTGACGCAAAAAAGAAGGTGGGCGGTGGCTGGGAAGTCTACACACACGGCGGCAGAAAAGCGACGGGCTTGGATGCCATCGAGTGGGCAAAACGCGGCGTAGAAATGGGCGCAGGGGAAATTTTACTAACCAGCATGGACGCAGACGGCACGCTCGCAGGCTACAACTTGGAACTCACGCGCGCGATTGCGGACGCAGTAAATGTGCCAGTCATCGCGAGCGGCGGCGCGGGGAATGTGTCTCATTTTGCAGACGCGGTAACGCTGGGCGGCGCAGACGCCGCGCTTGCTGCATCCCTTTTTCACGATAAGGTTTTGACGATTATGGATGTGAAGGAAGAGTTTTTGAGAAGAGGAATTCCTGTCAGGATGGTTGAATATGAGCGCTGAAATAAATCTAAAATTCGACAAGCATGGTTTGGTCACCACAGTGGTACAAGATGAGCAGAGCAAAGAAGTCCTCATGGTCGCGTGGATGAATGTTGAATCCTTTTGCTTAACGCGCGAAACAGGCCAGGCACATTTCTGGAGCCGTAGCCGACAGGAACTCTGGCTTAAAGGTGCCACATCGGGCAACTTCATGAACGTGAGCAAAATATTGGTAGACTGTGATGCCGATACGCTCGTCTTGCTCGTAGAGCCTGCGGGACCTGCTTGCCATACGGGTGCAGAGAGTTGTTTTTATAGAGAAATAGAAAGTGGAAAGTAGAGAAAAGGTTCACCACAGAGAAAAACTTTGTGAACTCTGTGCCTTTGTGGTGCAAAAAGGAAAAATATGCTAAACGAATTATTTGAGATTATCGAAGAACGTAAGGCCAACCCCACTGAAAAATCGTATACTGCCAGCCTTTTTGCCGAGGGTGAAGATCGCATTTTACAAAAAATCGGTGAAGAAGCAACAGAGGTTATCATCGCTGCGAAGGGGCAGGGTGATGACCGTATTATTGAAGAAGTGAGCGACCTTTTTTATCATACGCTGGTTTTGCTGAGCGCAAAAGGACTCAGTCTTAGCGATGTAGAAAGTGAATTGAGAAAGAGGCATAAATGAGCAAGACGATCTTGATCTTTGATATGGATGGCGTGCTGCTCAAGCCACGTGGCTATCATCGCGCCTTGCAGGACACCGTTCGTTTTGGGGCGCAGGAAATGGGCTATGAGGGTGTTGAAATTTCAGACACAGAAATTGCTCAATTTGAGGGGTTGGGTATTTCCAGCGAGTGGCATTCGAGCGCAGCGTGCATGTCGGTTTTGATGATTAACGGTTCCCTTTCTCTTGAGCCGCTCTTCACGCTTCTTAAAGGAGAGCCAGCCCAAATTCCGGCGCGTATCCGGCTCGAAAGAGCCATCCAGAAGATGTCGAAAGATGCGCATGTCCATGAATTTGTCCAAGAAAGCGAAACTTTTCATTCATCCACTTTTCGTATTTTTCAAGAATTAATATTGGGGAGTGCAGATTTTGAACGCATTTATGGAGAAAAAAGCAGCTTGGACATAGAGAGCTATCTGCTGCGATTTGATAAACCGCTACTCGGAACAGACGTGAGAAAGCGGCTTTTTGCGTGGCTCGAAGATCCCGAGCATGGATGCGCGATCATGACGAACCGCCCCTCGCGCCAGATGCCCGATGCCGAATATGGTCGGCGGCTGGTAGGACTAGGTGAACTCTCGTTGGTTGGCAATAATGATATTGAGTGGCTTGCCAAAGAAGTTGGGGAGGAAACCTCTGCCTTGCTAAAACCTGCTCCAACACATGCATTGGCAGCGGCTTTTACTTCTTTAGGCAAGCCTGTGGATGAGAGTTTATTATCTGCCTATGCGGCGACAAAAGGGAGTTTTTCTGAAGATTTATCGCTTTTGAAGGATAGTCAAATTTGGGTTTTTGAAGATACGCCCGCCGGTATTATCAGCGTGGGGAAGATGGGGGATTTTTTAATTGAGCATGGTTTTTCTGTTAAAATAAATAAAGTTGGCATTGCAGAGACATCCCTTAAAGGTGGATATTTGGAAGTGCAAGGGGCACAAGTTTTTGAGAGTATCGATCTTGCCTTACGAATGGTTTTGAATTGAGAAAAGAAAAGACAGGCTCTCATTGAGAGCCTGTCTTGGGTATTGCTTATCTTTTTAGAGATTATTCAGCAGCTACGAATTCTGCCACGGGAAGACCTGCTTCAACCCAGCCACTGAAACCACCTTTGAGGCTGGTAACATTGGTGTAGCCATTGCTCAGGAGAATTTCCATTGCCATTGTGGAGCGGTGTCCGCTACCGCAGTAGACGACAATCTCGGCGTCTTTATCGGCGGGCCACATGCTTGCTTTGGCGATGAAGCTTTCCAACGGGATGGTCAGTAATTCCTGATCTACGACTGCGATCAGACCTTTTTCCTCTACTTCTTCAGCACGACGAACGTCGATGAGGATCATCTCTGGTTTTTCGATCAGATCAGTATTCAGCGCATCAGCGGCTTTTCCGCCCCAGCTATGATCTTTTGCCCAAACAACAGATGCGTCGATCGGTGTACTCAGGCTTTCGGGAACTGTAGCAACATCTAATACCATTGGCTCGGGAAGACCTTCGACAACAGGGTTGCCAGCTTCTACCCAGCTTGAATAGGTGGCTTTCAATGCGCGGACATCAGTCCAACCCATTGCGTGAAGGGCGGTCATTGCTATCGTTGCGCGCCAGCCACTTCCACAGTAGGCAACGATCGGGGTATCGAAAGCAGGCAGAAGGTCGATGTGTTGCGTCAGTTCATTCAAAGGAATGTGTGTTGCGCCTTCAATATGACCTTGTTCGGTTACTTCTTCAACTGAGCGCACATCTAGGATGAATGGAGGTGTATCTTCCACCATTTCGACCAAGAGAGCATCGGCTTTGATGGTATTGTAACCAACCATATTGGTCAGCATGACATTGTAGTTCTGCGCCAAGGTGGGGACGCCGCCAACTGATGCATAACCAGCACCAACCCAACCGCCATAGCCACCTTTAAGGCTGTTGACATCTTCATAACCATAAGAAAGAAGCATGGTCATTGCCATTGTGGAGCGATGTCCACTGCCGCAGTATACAGTGATGGGGGTATCAGCAGAGGGCCACATATCTTGGCTGGCAATAAAGTCTTCAAGCGGGATGTGGACAAAGTTTGGTGCGTCGATATAGCCTTTTTCATCAACTTCTTCTTGGCGGCGAACATCGATCACAACTAGATCAGCATTTTCAACCATTGCGATATTCAATGCGTCGGCTGGTTGTACGCCCCATTTTGTTCCCATACCTGCGACAGCCATGGTTGCGGCGTCAGCAGCGGCGAGCAAGTCAGCGTCTACTTCAACAGCATCTAAAACCATTGCTTCAGGAAGACCCTCAGCTACGGGGTTGCCAGCTTCTTTCCAGTCAGAATAAAAAGCTTTGAGAGCACGGACATTTGTCCAGCCCATTCCGTGGAGCGAAGTCATCGCAATGGTTGCGCGCCAGCCGGAGCCACAATAAACAACAATGGGCGTGTCGAATGCGGGCAGAAGTTCAGTGTGTTGTGCCAGTTCGTTTACTGGAATATGAGCAGCACCTTCGATATGACCTGTTTCAGTTACTTCTTCAACTGAGCGAACGTCCAAGATGAAGGGAGGTGTATCTTCAACTATTTCTAGAAGAAGAGCATCGGCTTTGATAGTATTGTAGCCTTCCATTTCGGCGAGCATGGTCCCAAAAGTATCATCAAGCGTAAGCGCTTCTACTACTGGCTCTGGTTCAGGAGCAGGTTCTGCGGGTGCTTCCGGCTCTTCAACAACAGGTGCTTCTGCAGCGGGAGCAGGTGAGCAAGCGCTCAGTACCATTCCTAGGATCATAGTGCTGGTCAGAAGCAAATATAGAATTCGATTCTTTTTCATTATCTTTTCTCTCCTTATTGAGAAACTGAATATTGGGTAGAACTAGTCTTATAAACTCCTCTATTGCGAAAGAGGAGGGATTTCGTCAACGATCACAGATTGATTGGCTTCAAGCTCTGCAGGGCTCACTTTATCGGCTGTCAGGAAAATATCTGCATTGCCATGACAAGCTTCACAACTTTCGTTTTGTGGGGTGATCCGCTGAATATTATGCGGCGTAGCATACGCCCATGTAGGTCGTGCATCAAAATTCGAGAGTAAGTTTTCTCCGTAAAATGCATAGCTTTCCGTATCCACAGGAACATGCCGCACAGGCACATATTCATAAGGACGGTGATAGCTTGGATTCGGATTTTTACCAATGAAGAAGGTCAGGTATGTACCTTCTGTCTCAAAGAATGGATTGCCGCTTTCTTCGCTTACTGCAACATGACAACCATCGCAACTTGTATAGCTGACAGAATGACATACCTGGCAGGATAGCTTATCCTGATGCAAAATATGCTGGGGATTAGACGTTGCAGCTTCCTCATGACACGATCCGCACGCCGGGACTTCTGCTCCCGTATAACGATCAGGATTGCTTAGAAGAAGATCAGCATCTTCCGTTAAATCGTGGCATTCTGTGCAAACACCCGTTGAGTCATGCATCTCCATACCAGAGTGGCAATCAACACAATTCATCCGACCTTGTCGGAAATGAATATCGCCAGAGATGCCTTCATGTTTGCCTAAATATTCAGAGCCAACACGGCTGCCATGACAGGCTGTGCAGTTTCGCGTCATAGATGGGGTCTTTTTGACATTGTGCCCGGCTATGAAACCTCCGCCAACAGAATTTGGCTGGCTGATATGGCAGTCGCCACAAGTCGCATGACAAGATGAACAGTGGTTTCCGAACATTCCTTCCAGTGCTTCGTGGTCTTCAGGTACAGAGCGCTCATCAATAGCTTTCCAATACCCATCTAAAGTCGAATGCAGGCTGGTTTCAAAGGTTTCTGCTTGCGTTGAATGACACATCTGACATCCCTGATTTGGTAATGCGCTGGGGTCAGAGATCAACCCTGCATGTGCTTCATCCTTATCTGGAGATTGTTGGCCCTCATGACAAACAGTACAGATTACCTGTCCGTGTACATCATCTACAAAATCATCTTCAACGAGAACTTTTTCCCAAGGCTCCAACGGAGCCACTTCGCCCCCTCAGCCTTCACCTTTGTTTTCAGAGATAATCTCTTCTTCAGGCTTGGCCGTGCTTATGAGGCGTTCTTTGTCTGTGTGGCAATCCAGACAATAACTAACTATTTCAGGTTCGCTTGTTGGGGTCGGAGGAGGAGGGAGTGTAGGTACTAAGGTAGCCTCTTCTATAGGTTCTTGTACTGGAGTTTCCTGCTCTGTGATTGTCGGAGAACATCCTGCAAAAAATATGAACAAAAGAAGAGTAAAAAGTAGATATTTTGTTTTTGTCATAAAAGTCCTCAATGCACTTTTTTATCGTGATATATTTCACTATTATAGTGTTCGGGTATTACACAAACAAGTGATAAAAATAACAAACGCTTATCGTTTGTGCTTATGTAAATTGATAAGTAAAGCTTATGCGTGGATATTCGATACTTGTTATGGAAAAAAACACTGACACCACCCTGCATAGCTTGAATATTTGCTGTGATATTTACATTGGGCACCATAAAAAACGCCCCTATTTCGGCACAGCCCGCTTTTTAGACTTTGATTAACAATTTGAATCTCTTATCAAGATGGCGTACTTCCTTAATAGGAGATAAATAGAATATGACGATTGTCACTAGGAGTATTGTTTTTATTGACCTTATAATGTTTTGACCTCATGCAAGGTGAATATTTCAGGTATTTTTCGTCTTATTACTAGAACGATCCTGATTTTGCCAAATAAAATTTACAGGAGATGCTATGAGTAAACAATTTCAAGGAAGGTCGCGGGTGTGGTTGACAACAGGTTTACTGTTGCTAGGAATTATGATCGCCACCGCCGCTACCTTAAGACAAACCAATCTGGTAGGTGCAAGCCCCGCCTCTTCGGCCACACTCTCTAATGACGAGTGTATGGCATGTCATGGAGAGTCCGGGATGACCCTGACCCTCGAAAGCGAAGAAATATTGTGGTTATCTATTGATGCAAATAAATTTACCAATTCAGTACATAACCTTGAAGAAGTTGCATGTGTTGATTGCCATACAGATATTACGGCATTCCCCCATCCAGAACGTTCTGCACATAGCCTAAGAGAGCTTTCTCTTGAGCTATACACTTCTTGCAAAGAATGCCATTCTGAGCAATATGATAAAACGCTGGATAGTATGCACGAGCGCACCTTGGCGGGAGGAGATACCAACGCCGCGATTTGCACCGATTGCCATAACCCTCATACACAGGCGCGGATGACACATCCAGTAACCGGCGAGATCTTACTATTAGAAAAAGTGAAAATCCCCCAAACATGCGCTCGCTGTCATAGCACGATTTACGAAACCTATAAGCAAAGTGTGCATGGTTATGCCTTAACGAGTAAATACAATCAGGATGTTCCAACCTGTATTGATTGTCATGGTGTTCATAATATTGGCGATCCAAGAACAGCTTCCTATAGATTGGAATCACCACAAATTTGCGCATCTTGCCATACGGACTCTGACATGATGGATAAATATGGTGTCTCCACAGATGTCGTTGACACTTATGTCGCAGATTTTCATGGCGCGACAATTGAGCTTTTTGAGAAGCGTTCTCCAGATCATGACTCCAATAAACCGGTTTGTTACGATTGCCATGGCATTCATGACATCAAATCGCCAGATGACCCAGATCATGGCATTGCGCTAAAAGAGAACTTGCTTATTACGTGTCAGCGTTGTCATCCAGAAGCGGATGCTAATTTCCCCGATTCATGGATGAGCCATTACGTGCCTGATGCCGAACATTACCCAATTGTCTTCTATGTTGATTGGTTCTATAAGATCCTTATCCCTGTCGTTATAGGTGGCATGCTGCTCTTCGTAATTAGTGATATCGTGCGCCGCATAATTGATAAAAGAAAAGGAGCGTCACACTCATGAGCAAGACGCCTCGCACCTACCCCCGTTTTGAACTAGCTCGACGAATTGAGCACCTGATCATGCTATTGTCCTTTGGGACATTAGGCATAACAGGTTTGCCCCAAAAATATCCATCAAGCGGAATTTCGCATTTTATTGTGAACTTATTTGGTGGCATTGAAGGTACTCGAAGCATTCATCATATTGCAGCAACCGTAATGATGGTTGGCACCATATATCACCTGCTTGTTTTTGGATATAAATTCTATGTGAAACGTACCCGTTTAGGGATGCTTCCCGCCCTTCAAGATGTTCGCGATGGTTTGCAAGCAACCTTGTATAACCTTGGCTTCGCCAAAAAACGACCGCAGATGGGACGCTATACTTTTGAAGAAAAGCTGGAGTACTGGGCCTTTGTTTGGGGAACTGTCATAATGGGTTTAACAGGGTTCATGATGTGGAATCCAATCACGACCTCAGGCATCCTTCCCGGCGAGTTCATCCCTGCAGCAAAAGCAGCCCATGGCTTAGAAGCAGTTTTGGCAGTTTTAGCTATTTTAATTTGGCACTTCTATGGTGTTCATTTCAAAATATTTAACAAAGCCATGTGGACAGGCTCGATGACCGAGGAAGAAATGCTGCATGAGCATCCCCTGGAATTGGCCGATATCAAAGCAGGCGTTGCTGATCGACCTGTCGACCCGATAATATTGAAAAAACGGCAGCGGGTTTACTTCCCAGTTGCAGCCATTTTGACAACTATAATGTTGGCTGGTGTTTTCGGTTTCGTCAACTCTGAAAATACCGCAATCACAACATTACCTGTTTCTGTAGAACGTGCAGGAATTGGCTATGACCCACAGACCCCCACACCCTTTCCAACCCTTGCCCCGACACCTACTCCTCAGCCAATGGAAGCTGTTGCTGATCTGACCTGGAGCGGGTATATTGGCCCAGTACTTCAAGAGAAATGCTCCATGTGTCATGGAGCATTGGGTGGACTTTCATTGGCAAGCTATGCCGATGCAATGACTGGTGGGCAAAGCGGTGCCATCATATTACCAGGAGACGGCGCAAACAGCTTGCTGGTGACGATCCAAATACCAGGCGATCACCTCGGGCAATTGACTCCCGATGAACTCAGTCTTGTACAAGAATGGATAGACGCTGGAGCCCCCGAATAAATAGCAAACGAACAAAAACGAATGAAAATGCCGCTCAAAAGAGCGGCATTTTTGTTGAGAATGGAATTTACTTTACTTATTAGAATTTTTAAGCCCGTGCTGTTTGGGGCACCTTCACATTGACGGGAACATGCTCCTCCTCGATCATGTCGTGATCGACTACATGTAGATAACGGACACCTAACGAGAAGGTAAATAAACCATAGGCGATTACACCTCCTCCAACCATCCACTCGACAAGTGATGGGGTATAGGATGCGTATGTGACAGTCGGCTGCCCGGGCAGATATGAAAGCACAATCATCGCGCCAGAGATATTGATATTCCAGCGAAAGGCTATTACGCCACCGACCACCATTAGCAATGCAGTCATACGCCAGAAGCGATTACTTCGTGTCTTTTTGTTGAGTAGCAAGATCATCGGCACGAATATCCCTATCAATATTTCGCCAAACCAGAAATTAAAGGCGAGTGGACCTTTGGTAAGCAATTCTAGGCCTTCTGTTCGCCCAGGTTCGTAAGTGTATGTCATGGAGAGAGTGCTCCAGAAACGCCAATAAAAGTATCCAACTAGTGCCCAGCCAACAAATTTTGATAGTTTCTCGATCAGTTCATCCTTGACCTTGGCTTTATTTGTTAGCTGGGAAGCCATCATCGAGGCAAAGAGTGTTATCGAGATGCCACCTAGGATAGCTGAGAGCATAAATAATACTGACATCTCAGGTTTGTACCAGAAGGGGCGGGATTTGAGCACACCATAGGTAGCTCCGAGCGATGACTGATGCAAGCTGGAGAGAAAAAGCCCCGCTATTGCTAAGTATGGAGCATAATGATGGACACGTGACATCTTGGCTGTCAATTTGGGATATCGTGTGCGTAACCATTTTAAATTTGCAATAATTGGCATAGATTCGAGAACCAATACAGTGAAATACAAACCTACACACATGGTCACTTCCCAAAGCAGGGAGTGTGTATTCCAGTATATAAAAGCTTGGTAGAACTTGAAGGGACGGCCAATATCCATGAATAAGCAGAGCATAGCCATACTGTAGCCGATCAGTCCTACAAAAGTGGCTGTACGTGCAATCGGTTCGTATTCTTTTAGCCCAATTAGATAGACAACGGCACAAAGGGAGAAAGCTCCCGCTGCAAGCGCAATGGATGAGAGGTCAATGGCGATCCATAGCCCCCAAGGAACTAAGTCTGTCAAATTGGTGACTGATAGCCCTTTCCACAAAACTATGACTCCGCCAGTAACCCCAATAATCAGAAAGATGCTTAGGAAGGCTATCCATGCTATCCAGGGCGTGGGTTTAAAACGAGTGCGTAAATTTGTGATCATGCTTCTGCCTCCTCGAAAGCTTCGGGAGTAGCTAATACATAATAGACACGCGGGGCAGTACCTAATTCATCCCGCAAGCGAACGGTTGGACGTGAATTGATGATCTTGCTGACTTTGGATTCGGGATCATTTAGATCGCCGAAGACCCGTGCTCCGGTGGGGCAAGCAACTACACAGGCGGGCGTTGCGTCCGGGTCTACGCCCGGGGTTAAGCCGTGTGCCAAACCACGGTCGATACGTTGATAACAAAAGGAACATTTTTCTGGAACGCCACGGGGACGGCGCTCAACTTCTGGCTGCCCCCACTCCGGGACAGCTGGATTCTCCCCATCGAATTTCTCCCAATTGAATGAACGCGCCTGATAAGGGCAGGCTATTTCACAATATCGGCAGCCAATGCATTTGTCATAATCCATCATGACGATACCATCTGAGCGATAGTAAGAAGCGCCTACCATACAGACATCAACACAGGGGGCATGTTCACAATGCATACATGGGCGGGGTAGGAAGGCGTCTTTATCACCAACTGGTTCGACTTGAATGACTTCGTTCCAGGAGATCTCTGGGGAAATATCGTTGTGGGCGCGGCAGGCAAGAGTGCAGTGTCCACAGCCTGTGCATTTGGATTGGTCAATAACCATGGCCCACTGCTGTTCTCCAGCTTCGGCTCCAGATGATGCATGTGCTGTTGGGCGCATGACTTGCATGCCAACTAACCCGGCGGCACCCGCACCTGCTAATTTAAGGAAATCTCTCCGCTCAAGTTTACTCATCTTTATGACTCACTTTCTTGTTTAGTTTGCGGTATTTTTCATCAAGCCAAGGAGCGAGAACTGTGCCTGCGGCCAGCCCGATCAATCCTGCCAAGCCGGCAAAGCCAAGTGGGCTAACTGGAACAGGTTCAGATGTTACAACGACTGAGCTGTTTTGCACTTCAGGATGTTTTGGTGTAGTTATTGCGGTTTCTTCGTTACTGTGAATTTGGTCAGCATGACAGGTGTTGCATGATGCTAATGTTGCCTGAAAACTGTGATCTTGAATGGTATGTGCAGGTGTATCTATTTCTACTACTGTGAGGTGGCAGTCGCTGCAAGAGACATTACTCTGTCCATGAATGGTGTGTGTGTGATCTTGAGAGTATTCTGTATGGCATTTTTGGCAGAGTTGTGATGCTTTATCAACATCATCGCCTTTTGTTGGGTCTACTGATTTCAGCGTTGCCTGATGTGGGTCATGGCAATTGATGCATGTCATATCACGTTGATAGTGGGCGCTGATTTCCCAGTTTTCCCAACCAAAACGCATATCGCTGTGGCAGGTACCACAGAGAACTGGTGAACGATTTATTGGTGTTGGGTTCGTAGGATGATCTTCTGGAATTGGACCATGGCAAGCTTCGCAAGCGATGCCATCTTGCTCCCATGTGCCGGTGGCGGGGTCGTAGCCGGTGGTATGGCATACCAAGCATGCTCCTGGTTTCCCTTGTGCTTCCCATGCTTCATTGAATATCGGGTCAGCTGTTGCCTGACCATGAGGGCCGCTTTGCCAACTTTCCATAAAGTCTGCATGGCAAACTTCGCATCCTATTTCACCTTCAGTTAGTGGAGGAGATACCAAAGGTGATGCGTCAGCGGCTATGAGTGTTACGCCTGCAAATACCAAGGCGACCATTAGGGCTATGATTAGGCGTTCGGGGTATGAGAACATATTTGTACTCCTCTAAAAACAACTTTCTAAATTCGAACAGGTGTTGGGACGTTAAAAAAATAACCACATGATAAGCATTCATCTTTTAGGAGACCACCATTGGTTTGACGAAATACTTGCCAGCAAGGTTCTGATCGATCTGCCGCAGAGCAATTTGCCCTCTGCTCTGGTGAACATTTCTTCACATCGTAGCAACGTGAGCTTGTAAATACAGTTGTTGCTGGAATTATTTGTGCTTCAGCTTCTGCTTGCCAGCGAGCATCCAATTTGCGTAAGGCGTAAATAATTCCGATTGTCATAACGATAGGAATAAGAAAGCGTATTCCTATCGTTGTGGCAATGGTGGTGAGTGCTTCTAGCCATTTCATGGCTCTCTCCTTAGAATGTGTGCGTGCGTTGTTGGCGATGTACCTTTTCTCCAATGAGCAAAATCAAGGAGAAGGGGATAAGAATTCGTACTGCAAATAGAGTTAGGATACTGAGCAGGGTGTTCATGAGTTGTTCCTTTCAGCATCTGGGGATGCTAATCATTTTGTTTGTCACCCTTATCCTACAGGAGAGCTATATGGAAAGTAAATTCGGAGAATCACCGATCTTATTTATGAAGAATCCCTCAAGTAAAACTATGATATGTGGGTGATTTGCGGGAATATTTCATTTTTCATGGGGTAGTTCACCCATGTTGTTGTGGATAATTGCTGAATTAGCTCATTTTTCCCCAATCCTATTAAAAACCTATCGTTAAACAAAAAACGAACGCATTCGCGTCCATTTTCTTTTTAGGGTCTATTTGTTGTGATTTACGGTTTTATGATCCCCTTACGAATTGCGTAACGTACCAACTCAGTACGGGAGTGAAGATTGAGTTTGCGCATGATATTTTCACGATGTCGTGCAACTGTTTTTGGGCTAATATTTAGTTCTAGCGCTATTTGATTATTGGAAGTGCCTTCTGCGAGCCAGGTTAGCACCTCCTGTTCGCGATCAGTGATGCTTGATAAGCTGCCGCTTTGTTCTTGGGAATGATCTTGAATTAGATAGTCTCGCACGAGCAATTTTGCCATAGAGGGGAAGAGATATACCTCGCCAGCAGCAGCCTCACGAATTGCAGTGAGTAATTCTTCAGGGGCAGCGCGTTTAGGAACATAACCTGATGCGCCTGCCTCCAGCATCTTGAAAAAATATTCCTCATCTTCATGAATGGTGAGGGCGACAATTGCAATATTAGGAGAATGTTTTTTTATTTCACGGGTGGCATCAATTCCAGACATGTCAGGCAAACCAATGTCCATTAGGATGACGTCTAGAGTAAATTCTCTTGCGGCTGCTAGAGCTTCTTTGGCGGTGCTGGCTTCTGCAACAATCTCAATATCACTAGAACCCTCCAGAAGCATTCGTAGACCCGTGCGCACAACCATGTGATCATCAACCAGAAGAAGGCGAATTGTCATTTTTTTTCTTTCCTGAAGTATGTGTTGGGCAATAAGGGATAACGGATTCTATTTGTGTTCCACCACCCAAGGTTGAGTTTACCAAGAATTGACCGCCTAATAAAGTTGTTCGTTCTTGCATGCCAAGTAGACCCCAAGTGGTTTGTTCCTGTGGATGTTTGAGATCAAAACCATGGCCGTTATCTTTGATTTCCAAGCGCATTACCTCAGGCTCAAAAATTAAGCGAATTGTGGTATACGCAGCATCTGCATGTTTAATAACATTTGTGATCGCTTCTTGAAAAATACGGAACATAACGGTCATAAACTCAGGACAAATTTCTTGTTCTTCCCCAATAAGCTCAAAGTCAAAATCACAGTCAGTGCGTTCCTGAGCTTGCCCAAGATACCAGCGAATAGTGGCTGGTAATCCCAAATCATCAAGGTGGGATGGACGTAAATCAGAAATTACGCGTTGTAGTTCATTGAGCGAATTTGCAATCATCCTTTCCAATTGCATTAGCGTTTTTTCTGATTGTCTCACCGTATGTTGCTGACTGATGGACGTTGATAGTCCACGTAATCCTAATCCGATTGCCGTAAGGGATTGCCCTGTTTCGTCGTGGAGGTCGCGTGCAATTCTTTGTCGTTCAGCTTCTTGGGCTTCGATTACACGTCGGTAGAGTTCACTTTTTAGTGCTTCTCGTTGTTGTGAAGCACGTAGACGTTCAGCTTGCAGTTCGGCCATTTTTTGATCTGCTTCAACTTGGAAGGAGCGCAAGAAACGTACGATAAAAATAGCGGCTCCGACCGCGGTCAATGCTCGGAAGAGTTGAACAGGAAACCCGAAAATATCCAGGAATAAATCTTGATTTAGGATATGTGATGGTGGTAATGTGCTAGCATGTACAAAAAGCTGCCCTGCTAATCCATACCAACTAAAGGCTATTGCTGCCCAAAGCGCATCTCGTCCAAACTGTACCAATCCGGTTTTTCGGAAGATACGTTGCTGGACAATTAAACCGGATGCTGCCAATATTGCAGCTGGGATTGCTAATGTATATCGTGTCCATACATCAGCTGCTACCCACATTTCGTTTGGGGATAAGCTCCCACGCAATGTTAGTAGTCCAAATGTCCATACAGCCTCTAATCCGAGTGGAATGAGTAAAATATACCGTTGCGATTGTTTCGTGGTTGCTAATAAATAACTACCGAAAGCTGCCAAGGATATGAAGGAAACAGCCAGTATTGCTATTCTTCCGATAGCCATGAAGGGAAGTTCTGCTAGCGCGAGTGAATTATCCGCGAATTGGAACATTTCCAGCCATTCATGTGCGCCGTGTAAAAGACCGAATCCCGCCAATGGACGGAGGGCTTTTCTAAGGCGTGGGTCAGGTGCTTGCCCTCCTTCAATTGCGACCAATAGTCCCATGCTGTAGAAAGCTAATCCATATAAAAAATAGATCGTAACAAAATAAGAAGTTTCTAACATGTTTTTAGCACCAGAATCTGTGGCTTAAGAAATTGTGATTAAAGCCTCATAAAGTATTTTTAAATAGTGGAGACATTGGTTAAATTATCGAAGACAGCATCATTAAGATGCTCACGCTGGCTTTGAACAAAATCCCAGAATAGAGTTTGTGCTCGGGTGCATGGTGTGGAAATATGGCGCATTGCGTACAAAGTTCGTTGTAAATTTAGTCCTTCGACCATTACTTTTCTGACCCTCCCCAGGGTTAGTGCCCGGGCAGCTGCCAATTCAGAGATAAAGGCAATTCCAATTCCTTCTTCAACGGCGATTTCAATTGCTTCAGCGTTGCCGACTTCCATAACAACATTTAGCCTGTCGGCGGTTATGCCATGGGTTTTTAATCCATCTAGCATTACTTCGCGAGTACCAGATGTTTCCTCGCGCAAGATCAATGGTTGATCTACCAAATCGGATGGTAATGCTTTGCCATATTCTCCCCAAGGATGATCTGGGTGAACAATTAAGATTACACGATCTTCATAGAAGGGTTGATATTCGAGCAAACTATGGTCAATTTGCTTACTCAAAATACCAATACAAAATTTTTCTTGAACAACACGATTGATTACACCTTTGCGCCCCATAACGTTAATATTAGCACGCACATCGGGGTACAAATGCCGAAAAGATGCAACTAGCTTTGGCAGCAAGTATTTCCCAGAGGTTGTTGAGCAACCGATTTCGATCATGCCACACGTATGGCCATTAATATTATGCAAAGTATCCTCGAAAAGACGAGACGTATCTAGCAGCTCACGAGCCATCGGGAGGAGAGTCTGCCCAGCTTCGCTGAGAAAGACAGACCGCCCGCGCCTGTTAAATAATTTGACATCGTAGTCTTTTTCAAGAGATTGAATATTCTGACTAACGGCAGATTGAGAGAGATGTAAACGCTGTGCAGCCCTGCTGAAATTCATTTCTTCAGCTGCAGTAACAAAAACCTTTATTTCTGTTAGATTGAGCATATTTTTATATTCCTATGCAAAAAACCTTTTGATAAATCTAATTGATTCTGGACATTAGTATAAGCAAAGCTGAATGGTTTCTTGCAGCAACGCTAATAAGTTACGGTGATGTTTGTTACTGGCAATAATAAGTGTTCGTCATGATAATTTCCAGTACCTTTTGTCACAGATTGTTGGCAAAAAATCAAGTTCTATATAAGGAGAATGCACATGAAGTCCTCGTTCCAAATGAAGGGATTGCGGATGCTCGGTTTTGCTGTTGCTTTTGCACTTGTTGTCACTGGTTTATTCTTAAGTGGCAGTGCTGTTGCAGCACCGAACCTTGGAGAAGGCCCAACCGACCATAGTCTCTTCCCACAGTTGGCTGGTCCTTTTGAACAGCCACAAGATGTAACTGTTGCTTGTCTGGAGTGCCATGTAGATTCGGCTACTCAAGTTATGGCGACCGTCCACTGGACTTGGGAATATACCGATCCCGTAACAGGTCAAGAATTGGGCAAAAATAATGTTGTAAATAATTTTTGTATTGCGATGCCCTCCAATGAACCGCGTTGTACAAGCTGCCATGTTGGTTATGGCTATAAAGACAACACTTTTGACTTCACCATTGAAGCCAATGTAGATTGTTTGGTTTGCCACGCCCAAGGCGGAACTTATAAGAAATTCCCCGCTGGTTCTGGCAACCCCTGGCTTGCTGATGAGCCGAAAGAATTCCCTCCTGGCTCCGGTAAGATGTGGGAAAAAATTGATTTGATCGCAGCAGCACAGAGTGTAACCTCCCCAACACGTGCCAATTGTGGTTCCTGCCACTTCTTTGGTGGCGGCGGTGATGCTGTCAAGCACGGCGATTTGGACAGCACCATGGGCGCACCTGCTCCTGAATTGGACGTCCACATGAGCCCAGATACTCAAGATTTCAGCTGCACCGCTTGCCACGCTGGCGAAAATCATGAGATCACGGGACGAATATACACTGGCGAAGAGCCCGTTTTATGTGAGACTTGCCACACCGGTGACAAAGCTCCTCACGCAAATAGCGAAGAGAGTGAAGCCCTCTCTGCTCACACAGAGACACTCGCTTGCCAAACCTGCCACATTCCTGAATTTGCCCGTGGGCGCACGACAAAAATGTCCTGGGATTGGTCTACTGCTGGCTTGAAGAACGACGAAGGCAAACCTTACCAGACCAAAAATGAGAGTGGAGAGGTCATTTATGACAGCAAGAAGGGTGACTTTGTCTGGGAAATGGACGTAACACCGCATTATGCATGGTGGAACGGTCAAACAAATTACCTGACCCCTGAATCTGTAATTGATCCTTCGGCCCCTGTAATGATGACAGATTTCCAAGGTTCCCTTGGTGATGGCAAGATCTACCCCTTCAAATACTTTACCGGTGTAACACCTTACGATGCTGGTAATAATGTAATGGCTGTGCCCAACCTGTTCCCTAATGGCGAAGATCCCAATGCATATTGGAAAAACTGGGACTGGGATGCCGCTCTTGCATCTGGTATGGAATACTCAGGGTATGAATACAGCGGTGAATATGGTTTTGTTGATACCGTCTTCATGTTCGTGCAGAATCATCAGGTTGCTCCTTCTGCAAATGCTGTTGAATGCCAGGAATGTCACACTGCTGATGGTCGTCTCGACTTTTCAGCCTTGGGTTACAGTGACGAAGAAGTCACCAAACTCACAGTTTTCCCACCTGCAGAGCCCGCTCCTGAACCAACAGAAGAGCCTGCACCTGCGGAAGAACCTGAAGTTGTCGAAGAACCCGCTGCTGTAGAAGAACCTGCCGCCGAAGTTGATGCTCCTGCGAGCGGAAGCGCGACGATGTGGATCGCTTTGGTTGTTGTTCTTGTGATTATCTTTGTTGCTTACTTCGCAATGCGCGGTAAGAAAGAAGAATAATTTACGAACGATCTAGAGAACTAAAAGACGGAGGCGAATTCTCGCCTCCGTCTTTTTTTATACTATGTAAAAATCTAAATTCGCTAACTAGACACGCAACTTTGCTCCACAAGCTTTACAGAATTTATCGCCAGAACCGGCGCGGCTACCACATTCATGGCAATAAGTATTTCCGCCGGCAGCAGCGGTGCTGGGTTTATGACGTTTTCGCCCCTGTTTAGGCTCGTTGCTGCGTCCAGCCAGGAAGAAATAAAGCATCCCGCCAACGATCAATAAAACGCCAACGCCAACCAGAAGCATCGGTAAAGAGAACGATTCACCCAAAGAGAAACTATCTCCACTACTTGTACCAGTATTGGGTGTCGTGCCTCCAACCTCTACGGGCATAGAAGAAACACTTAGATCATCATTATCCTTGTCATAGGAAAACTCAAAATTAAAATCGTCTCCGGCTGCAAGCCCGTTAATGGAAATATCATGGTAGGTAAGCCCATCAACAGCCAAGACTGCATTCTCAAAGGAAGGCGTAGAGACGAGATTTGTAGCGCTGGGTGGCTGCTGTACTTGAAAAGAAAAAGTTTCAACAGCATAATTGCTTTGCCACAAAAATGAAGCTTTATGTGTGTTACCACTTTTTTCCATAGGCACATAATATTCGATCCGATAATTTGAAATATCGTCGATCACAAGTGTGATTACCACCCAGTCACCATCTTTTACTGGCGCATCATAAGGCACATTCATGAGTGTGCCCGCTTCAACTTTGGCGACAGCATTTAAGTTTGCATTTGCCGGAATACGCAGCTGAATTTCAGTTGGCAAAGGGCTATCTTCTGTCAATGTAAAACTATACATTACCAGCATATCCGGGTGGTCATACTCGGGCCAAAGTTGAATATTCAACTCAGCAATTTTTGCTACGCCCTGAGCTTCTGCCGAGGTTGGAAAAAAGACCAAGCTCACCAATAGAAGAAATAGAAATAATTTACGCATAAGAGAAACTCTCCTGTATCTGATTTTTGGAAATCTTACCACGACAACGCCTTACTGGGGGACAAAAGTATACAGTATAAAATAACTATCGCTGCTCATAAATATCACCCTTGCTCAACACATGCTCGCACAAGCTGTGCAAAAGTTTTATTTAGCGGTGTTTCAATCTGGTATGCCTTGCCAATGCGTACAATCGCACCACAGATCGCTTCGATCTCAGTTGGCGCGCCGCGTCGTAGATCTTGCAACATCGAAGATATATTATTCGCAGTGCGCTGTGCCACATCTTCGGCTGCTTTAACAGGATCATCAAAAGAAAGTGGAATATTTTGTGCTGCAGCAACAGATGCTGTTTCAATTGCCAGCTTGCTCATCAACAAGCGTGCAGATGGGCGTTCTAACAATTCACCATTGTGGATATTGAGCAGCGCTGTTAATGGATTGATCGCCGTATTGATCACCAGTTTGCTCCAGATCAGGGAGGCTGCGCTCGACACAACCTCGGTCTGGAAGCCTGCTTCCGTTAAAAGAGCGGTTAATGCCCCCAAACGCGAGTGTGTTTCAATCGATACCAAACCTTCTCCGCCAACCCGTGCAATGCCAGGAGCCAATAACGCTGCCCCTGTTGTCGTTACTCCTTGTGCAACTCGTTCTGTGCCCAAAATATTTGCAAGGATCTTTCCATTACCTAAACCATTTTGCAACGTGACCGCTAAGCCATCGGGTGCGAGACACGCTTCAAGTTGGCGCGCAACATGCTCCGTTTGCCACGACTTAACCAGCACAATTGCGTATCGCGCACTTTTACATTCCGTTACAGCCTGCACAGGGTAGGATTTTTCCTTCCCGCTAAGATCAATAAGCCGTGCGCCCTTTTCGTTGAGAGCGGCTAAGCCCTCATCCCATGAGCCGAGCATGGTGACGTTTGTACCAACAGCCGAAAACCGCGCTGCAAAGAGAGTCGCTAATGCCCCGGTGCCGATGATGAGGAGTTTTTCTTTTTTCATAGAATATTCAAGATGTGCATGCATCTGTGTTTTGATGCGTTGCACATCGTATCTAGCAGAAAATATTGTGTGTTTCCAAACCCAATGTTTATGTTTTTCCTTGTAGTGAGGGCTTCAGCCCTTCTTGGCGATAAGGCAGACGGCTAAAGTCGTCACTCCAAGGAGAGTGCTGAAAACTGCCCACTGAAAACAGTTTACTGATTACTGTTCACTGCCGCCTGAAACGCTTCCCACTCCTCTTCTTTCATTTCTACACAATGTTCTTTGGCTGGGAATTCTCTGCTTTCTACCTCTACAATATAGTCGCCGAAAGCGCGTTGTAAATCGCCATGTAAATCGGCATATTTTTTGACGAAGCGCGGGGTGAACCTCTCGAAGAGACCGAGCATGTCGTGGGTGACGAGAACTTGACCATCACATCCTGCCCCCGCGCCGATGCCGATGGTGGGGATATCGAGTTGCTCGGAGATATAGGTTGCTAGTTTTGCGGGGATTGATTCCAGCACAATGCTGAAGCATCCCGCGTTTTGCAGAAGATGTGCATCTTCGAGAATCTGCTGGGCAGCGGAAGCAAGTTTACCCTGCGCGCGAAATCCGCCGAGTTGATGCACGGATTGGGGTGTCAGCCCGAGATGTCCCATGACGGGGATTCCGGCGCTGAC
Organism: Anaerolineae bacterium; assembly: GCA_018648605.1. Taxonomy (GTDB): domain Bacteria; phylum Chloroflexota; class Anaerolineae; order Anaerolineales; family Villigracilaceae; genus Desulfolinea. Next base: position 38,703 of record JABGQU010000006.1, read on the forward strand.
TATTAATCGAATTGTATCTAAACGCTCTTTTCCGCCTTCGAGTTTGACGGCATCCATCCCGGCTTCCTGTAAAAAACGCCCTGCATTACGAAGGGCTTCTTGCGGGGAAAGTTGGTAGGACATAAAAGGCATGTCACCGATCAGCAACGCGGATTTTGCGCCACGCGAGACGGCTTTACTGTGATGGAGCATATCTTCCATTGTGACGGGTAGGGTGTTTTCGTAGCCGAGCACAACCATGCCCAGCGAGTCGCCGACAAGGATAGAATCGACCCCAGCCTGATCCATTGCGAGGGCAGTGGGGTAGTCGTAAGCCGTTAACATGCTGATGGGCTGACGCTTCTTTTTTTTGAGTTGAAAGGTATGCGTGGTGATCTTTTTGCGCGCCGCGTTAATGGGCGCAGTGGGGATTGTGGACATGGTACTCTCCTTTGGGTGGTAGAGTCCTGATTGGAGTTGAAAGACTTGGTTTTCTGAAACAGAGCGTCTTTGTCTTAATAACGCCGTCACGTTCACGAGGATACGCGCGACAGGGTTATTATGATGTATAGTGGGGGAAAAGGAAAGGGGATTTATGGATAAGGAGAGTTAGGAGTAGAAGTAAAAAAGAGCCAAAATACTTTGGCTCTTTTTTTGTTTGGTTTTTAGTAACTCCACAGGTATCTCTTTACCCTTTCGGGCACTCGTGCGAGGAGGGCTTTTCCCGACTAAGCAATCTCCCCGACAGTCTTGGAGACTGCCGCGTCGCAAACGCGCGCTCCTCGCAGAGACACCTCTTGCGGAGGCTGAGTAGTTACGGTTTTTATTCTATTCAGTATCTGCATCTGCAAAGGTGATGCCCAGATCTCGTGCGGTTAGTACCGTATCGCTGTCAACGGGGACATATTTCATTTGCCCCATCGCTTCGGAGATGGGCACGTATTTGACTTTTGGCGGGTCTAGTGCAACCATAACGCCGTCCTGCCCATCATCCAACGCGCGGACAGCAGCCGCGCCAAATCGTAGTGCTCTTAGGCGGTCGAGGGCTGTTGGGGTGCCGCCGCGTAACAAATGCCCTAGCACGACAACGCGGGTTTCTCTATCGGTTATGGTGCGAATCTCTTTTGCCACTTGTTCGCCGATACCGCCCAGTCGTTCGTCTTTGCCTTTCTTGTGTTCAACAACCATCGCCGAGCCGCCCGCGGGTTTTGCTCCCTCAGCGACGACGACAATTGTATAGTGACGCCCCATACTATCTCGGTCTTTGATCTTTGCAGCAACTTTGCGAATATCATAAGGGATTTCCGGGATAAGGATGGCATCTGCTGAACCAGCGACGCCAGCGTGAAGAGCGATCCAGCCGGCATAGCGCCCCATTACTTCGACGACCATCACACGTCCATGCGAAGCAGCCGTGCTATGCAAACGGTCGATGCTCTCAGTTGCAAACCCAACCGCTGTATCGAAACCAAAGGTGGCGTCTGTTTTATCAAGATCGTTATCAATTGTTTTAGGCACATGGATAACGCGCATTCCTTTTTTAGAAAGGACATCTGAAATAGCGAGAGAGCCATCACCGCCGACGCTGATCAAGGCATCAATATGATGCAAGCGTAAGGCACGTACGATTTCATCTGTGCGATCTACTTCTTCGATCGTACCATCGGGTAACTCGATCGGGTAACGCATCGGGTTATTCCGATTGCTGGTTCCCAACATTGTGCCGCCTAAATGGGTGATCCCGCGCACTTTTTCGCGGGTTAACCTTAAGATGCCACCCTCTTCATATTGCTCGGGTAGTAATACGCCATGAAAACCATCGCGAATGCCATAAACTTCCCAGCCGCGTTTCAAACCTGATAAAGCAACGGCGCGGATGACTGCGTTCAAACCGGGGGCATCCCCGCCGCCTGTGCTGATCGCAATTCTTTTTATTGTTTTCTTACCTGACATAATTATTCTCCTGAAAAAAGGATTTCTAAATTCCAGAGCGGATTTTACCCCCTTTTGTCCTTTTGATTATCTTTTCAGTGTATGAAATAGCTTAGGGCTTTCGCTCAGACCGGAGTGCGCCGCACCAACTTCGACAAAAAGATGCTAATAGACAAATGTTTTGTCCATCGAAGGACAGATTCTCATAGTTTTGGTGCGAAGCACTATCTCGAAGCGAAAGCTCTATAGAAGTGTAAAAGGGGCGCAAGCTACCAAACCATCGGGACGTATCCCTCGTGGATATAACTTGATACCATTTCCCCGACATATGCCACCTGGATGCCGATTTCGCTTAACTGCTCACTTTTCGCATCTCTGGCCGATATAAATTTGCAGGCGACTACGGCTTCCTCGATCTCTTGATATTCTTTGACACGATTCTGAAGTTCTTCGTCGACTAAAAGCAAGTTTTGTGCCGGACCAAAAAAAATGATCTTTACATCATCCATCCAGCCTTGTTTTAGGGCGTTGACTGCGTACATTGCACCAGTGCGCGCTTTGCCCGCGTCTGATGTGCTGATAATCACTAGGATTTTATTGTTCATGTTGAGCCTTTATCGAATTCTTTTCCTAACCTTTTAGTAATGACCTTTTTCCCCTCATTGAGTTTAAGCAGATGAATATCGGGCATAGATAGAGATTTCCAGAACTCAAAATCTATAGAAGGGTCAAAAGCCTGTAGGATCAGTGCGATTATATTGCCGTGGGAAGAGAGGATGATCGCTTCTTTTTTATGTTTGATCTTTAGCTTTTTTACCACTTCCACAGCTCTTTTTTGTGCAGCGGAATTTCTTTCCCCATTTGGATAAGCAAAGGCAGGGTCTTGCCATGTTTTACTGACTGCTTCAAGAAAATTGTCTGTTGATATATCGCCGAGGTTACGTTCTCGGAGATCATTTTCTGTTCTGATTTTCAACCCTAGTCTTGCTGCTGTAGGTTCTATGGTTTCATGAGCACGTTTGTACGGGCTTGAGTAAATTGCGTCTATTGAATAATCTTGCAAAATATCTGATAGTTTCTTTGCATCTTCATAACCCTGCTTTGTTAGATGTCTATTTTGATCTGGTTTCCACCACTCAGCTTGTGCGTGTCGGACAAGATATATTTTCACTTTTGCCCTCTACTCCCTCTGTCTAACCCAGCCAACGAGCAAACTGATCCCCCAAACGCCTGCTAGCATGAGGAAGATCGCCCATTCAAAGGTGAATTCTGCTTGCCAGAGCATGGCAAGGGTGCTGAGGGTTAAGCCGAGTAGGGTCATCACGCCAAGGCGGGTGAGATGTACACGTTGGAGTTGATGCGTATTCTCAGCGTGTGCAAGGTAACGCAGACGCAGGGAGAAATTGCTGAGATCGTAAGACATCAGCCCGCTTAGGGCGGCGGCGAAGACCCAACCGAAGGGCAGGGATTGGTAGAGTCCCGCCGCGGCGAGCAAGGTTAACAGGATCAAGCCGAAGCCGGGCATCCACTTTTTGCGCTGGAGCAAGCCCGAGGTCCAGAGCGTACCGATGCCGAGGGTTGCCCAAACGTAAGCGGACATATCCGCCTGGAGATATGTCCAGGCGAGGGCGAGGGTTCCGATCCAGAGAGAGAAGTATGCGCCGAATGTGATCATAAAAACTCCAATAGTGTCCAGTCTCTGAGCGGAGACGAAGCGATAGCGAAGGCGTAGTCGAAGAGCGGCATTTGCAAGTCCCGTCCTTCGACTGCGGTCTTTACCTCGTTCAGCTCTCCGCTCAGGAGTTGTGTTTTTCTATAAATTTCGCCACGCGGGTGGACGTCCGAGGCGGGTTTTGATGAGGCGGTCGAGGGGCAGGGTGACGTCCCAGTCGAGGGCTTGAATGCCAGCGCGCTGCAAACGCAGCATGAGCATACGCCGCTCGGTGCCGAGGATACGCGCAGCAAGACGAGTATTGGCGTTGTCGGGCAAGGAACGCAGTTCGTAGGAGACGGGATCAGGGCTGATGACCATAACCTGATAGCCGCGCGCCCGCAAGTGGAGAAGGCTAGCGTAGTCATCCTTTTGGAGGGGCGAGACGAAGACGAGTTGTGAATTGATTGAGAAGAGTTGCGAGGGGATGCGTATTAGATCACTAAAAACAGAACTTTCACCAACTTCGGCACGTGCGAGGGTTTGCATGATGCGCTCGCGTTGGACGTGCCCGTAGCCGGGGAATGTCCAGCGCAGGGTTTGCCCGTAGTGCAGCATTCCGACGCGGTTGCCGGAGGCAATGAAGGCATCTGCGAGGGCAGCGGTGGCGATGACGGTATGCTCGAAGAGCGAGTGCTTGCCGTTGCCGATATTGACGCGCTCACGCGCATCGAGGACGATGCCGACATCTGCGACGCGCTCTTGCTCATATTCATTGGTAAAGAGAGCCTGCTCGTGACGTGCGCTGGCACGCCAGTTGATCCAGCGTGGGGTATCGCCGGGTTGATATTCGCGCAATCCGAAAAATTCGACACCGGGACCGCCGATGCGTGCCGGGATGGAACCGGAATAAGCGCGTGTTTGACGCGGGCGAATGTTGATATTTTTGATGCGCGTAAAAGGCGGGATGATGAAAAGCTGTCCATCGGTGGGGATGAAGACGGATTTGCGTGCTACATCGAAATGGTCGCGGGCGTTGGCTTCGATGCCGTTAAAGACAAAGTTGCCACGCGGGCCTGAGACGGTGTACTTCCACGTGAGGCTTTCTCCGCGTTTGAGTGTGCAGAGGTAATTGGGCGCTCCATCCACGATCGTGAGGGCGGGGGAAATTTCATCTTCCAGCAGCAGTTCTTCGAGCGGGGCGCCGAGGTTGGTGATGTATAAAGTCACGATGACGGGCATATTTGGCGTGACGCGTTCCGCGCTCAGGGTACGATCGAGTTGTAAATTCAGCTCACGCGGCGCGAACCAGAGTCCCGAAAGCAAATAGAGTGCCAGCGGAATGGTGATAGCCAGCACTTGACCGCTCATGCCAAGCAGGGCGAGGAAGAGCAGCAGGTAGAGCAGGAAAACGAGCGGGGCGTTACGGCGCATAAGGGTTTAGGAAAGATTTACCACTTAGATGATTTTGCGAGGAGGGCGATAGCCCGACGAAGCAATCTTGTGAATAATGAGACCGCTTCGTCGCAAAAGCATGCTCCTCGCGGAATCATATTTTGTGTTATTGCGAAAAAGAAATTTCTCTGCGAACTCTGTGCTCTCTGTGGTGAGATTACTTTTCAACTACAGGCACAGGCACTTTCGCGAAGGCATCGCGGATAACGTCATCGGTCACTTTACTTGCCATCCAGTATTCGGGCTGCAAGATGATGCGATGTGTTAGCACGGCAGTGCCAAAGCGTTTGATATCGTCGGGCAGGACGTAGTCTCGTCCCTGAATGGCGGCGTAGGCACGCGCGATCTTCAGGAAAGCCAGCGAGCCGCGCGGTGATGCACCGACTGCCACACGCCGATCTTTGCGGGTTTCGTGGACGAGTGCTGCGATATAGCCCTCAAGGTCTGCGTCTACGTGTACTTCTTCGGTCACGGCGCGCATCTCGCGCAGGGTTTGGGTATTCACAACCGCGTTCAAGATAATCTCATCTTGAACGCGCCCGCCACGCCGATGCAAAATCTCGCGCTCTTCGTCCAGGTCGGGATAGCCAACCGAGAGCTTGAGCATAAAGCGGTCCAGTTGTGCTTCGGGCAGCGGGAAAGTACCCTCGTATTCGATCGGGTTTTGGGTCGCCAGCACCAAGAAGGGCTGTGGCAGGGGCATTGTCTCGCCTTCGAGGGTGACTTGTCCTTCCGACATCGCTTCGAGCAACGCAGATTGTGTCTTTGGCGAGGCACGGTTGATCTCGTCCGCCAAAACGATATTCGAGAAAACGGGACCCTGCCTAAGGTCAAAGCGGTTTTCGCTACGATTAAAGATGTAGCCGCCAGTAATGTCGCCGGGCAGCAGATCGGGCGTAAACTGGATGCGTTTAAAATCCAATCCCAGCGCAATCGCAAAAGAGCGCGCGATCAGTGTCTTTCCCAAACCGGGGAAATCTTCGAGCAGCACATGTCCGCCAGCCAAAATTGCGGCAAGGATCATTTCAAGTTGCTCGCCTTTGCCCACAACGGCGCGTTCCACTTCGTCTAAAGCCAGACGGCTGTTTTTTGCGAGATCGCTAAGCTTATTCGTCATAGGACTCGTTCTCCATTTCTGTTTCGAGAGTGTCCAACACGAGGTTGGGGTCAATATCTAAAGGGGTTGCCGCGCGTTTTTGGATGAAGGGCAGGCGCGGACGGGGATAATCGGCAAATGAGCCGTTCAGGCCGGCATCGAGATACTTGTAGACTTCAGTCGAAGCCCGCCCTTCGATACGTGCCAGATCATTGGCTTGCCACCGTTTGTCGAGTCTTTCTCGGTAAGCGATCCAATCCCGTACAATTTTGCCGAGGCGATTCGCCACGAGCCATTTAAAATAGATGCCCTTATTCGCCTGTGAAATTGATTCCGCCAAACTCTCGATCGGACCCTTCTCCGGTGGCACTTTCTTCACCCGCCGCCGAATGCGCGGCAGGTCATCAAGAAAAGGCGAGAGCAAAATGAAAAAGATCACCGCCAACATGATGACCCAGACCCAGAACTGGGGCACAGAGCGGTAAACTACGCCCGCCCCCCAAAGAAGATAGAGCAGCGGCTGGACGACAACATCCTGCACCGCCTGTTGGAGGGGGAATGCCAGCAGCAGTGCCGCGATGACGAGAGCAGCGAGGAGGAAGATGCGTTTTTTATCCATTGCTTCCCCTAAATAGAATTATGTCACTGCGAGGAGGGCGATAGCCCGACGTGGCAGTCTCCACTACAAGGTGGGAGATTGCTTCGCCTTGAAGAGCATCAAGGCTCGCAAAGACATAGATTAGCGGTGTTTTTCTTCGTGAAAATTGCGTCTCTGAGGTGACCATCATCTCAACTTCTCCCCAAACGCGGATGCGATCTCGTTCAAACACGCCACCGCTTCTGCCATCTCATCTTTGCCAGGACGGTGCGGACTGTAGCGCACATATTCAAAGAGCCCTGTCAAACGCTGTACGGGATCGGCAGGCAGCCCCGCTGCGACGAGATGTTGAGCGAACTCATGCGGGGTCATTTCATCCTCGCGTTGAATGCCGCGCCGCTCGTTGACGACTTCGCCCATCTGCACATACGAGCGGACGATGACGTCCTCCCATTCTGCGCCATCGGCGAGATCATCGAGTGAGGCTCTAGCAATACGCGAAAACTCGCGGATTGGAAATTCTTCACGCTGCTGGGATCTCATCCACGCGCGCCAAACGAACCACATGCCAATACCGGAAGCACCGAGAATGGTGAGCGAGATGAGATAGCTCCAGACTGGCGCAACATCTTTTGGTTCAAAGACTTCTGGCTCTAGTACAGTCGCTTCGCTGGGTTCCATCTCAGCCATTGGCGCAGCCAGCTCTTCGGGCATGGTCATATTTTCGTCGAGTTGGAAGTTATTAAAGAAGTAAAGAATAGCAATTGCTAGCAAGGTCATGCGAAAAAGGCTGCGCAACATTCGTTTACGTAATTCGGCGGGCATAAAGATGATGGCGAGCACGGTAACGCTAACGAAGATCACCACCAGCGCGATCTGTTGCCAGAAAGGGGTCTCGGAAAATGCACGGGCGATCTCTGCCAGGGTTTGCTGAATAGGGCGTATCTCGCCTTCGCCAAAATTAAGTGGTTGCGCGGGAGCAAAACGAAGATCCGAGAGTCCCGCTGCGAGGATGACGAGGAAGGATATTGCCAAAGTCGTCATCAGCAAAAGAACGCTGCGGCGCGAGATCAGCGCAGCGCGTCCTGTTGAGACATGTGGCACAGGGATATGCTGTTCTCCGTGATTTTGGTTGCCCAAACTGCAAATATTAGGTGAACCTTTTTTATTCATAGCGCCCCGATTTTACCATCTCTGTCATGCTATACTCGGCTCATGCCCAATGACTGCGATTCCCCCCTGCCAGAACTCGCGCACCTCGGCATCGAGCGTTTTAATAAGGGCGCGTATTGGCTGGCGCACGAAGCTCTCGAAGATGCCTGGAATGCCGAGCCTGCACCCATTCGTGAGTTCTATCGTGGCATTTTGCAGGCGGCGGTCGTCTATCATCACATCAGCCAACAGAATTTCCGCGGTGCGCTCAAGGTTTACCAGCGCAGCCAGAAATGGCTCAAGCCATTACCTGAGATTTGCCAGGGCGTGGATATCGCCCGTCTACGCGCAGATTTGGATGCTGCCATTGTGGAAGCGCGTCGTTTGGGCGCAGAGAATCTGGCTGAATTTGATTTGTATCCGAAGATTATTTTTACTAGACCTCTTGCATAAGTATGCCATAATAGGCGTATGAGATACGAAAC
>JABGQU010000149.1 GCA_018648605.1 Anaerolineae bacterium
TTTGATCGCTTCGCTCTACAATTTTGAGCTAAATTGACTTATGCAAGAGGTCTAATGTGCTTTTGTGTAGATAGAACTAAACCTCGACGTTCCAGGCAGCGTACTTCGGATTCTTCGCACGCACAATATCAAAGAAGAGTTCGCGCAACTTTGAAGCAACTGGTCCCATCATCCCTGTGCCAACAGGGCGGTGGTCAACTTTCGTGATCGCGGTTACCTGGGCGGCAGTACCTGTCATAAAGAGTTCGTCGCAGATATAAATTTCAGTGCGGTCGATCGGGCGTTCCACAACTTCCATGCCCAATTCAGCGGCAGCAAGTTCCATCACGGAGCGGCGCGTTATTCCTTCAAGGATATTTTCGTAAACGGCGGGGGTATATAAAACGCCATCACGCACCATAAAGATATTCTCGGCGCTGCCTTCCGAAAGATGCCCGGCTTGTGTGAGTACCAAAGCCTCGTCAAAGCCAGAGCGAACGGCATCTGTCTTGATGAAGGCTGAATTCGCATAGGCGCCACTGATCTTGCCGCGCGCGGGGATTACATTGTCATCCAGCCGCCGCCATGAGGAGATCGTTACGTGGGCGTTGGTATCGTTCGAGACATATTTGCCAAATGGCAACGCCACAATACTAAATTCTGATTCCACATCGTGCAGCTTCACACCGATCATCTCTTCCGACAGAAAAGCCAGCGGGCGGATATAAACATCTTCTGAATAACCGCTTTTCCTAATCAAGTCGATCGTGTGCTGTGTCATGCTCTCAGGAGTCTCGTCAAATTCCATCAGCATTATTCTGGTTGAACTTAAAAAACGACGATAATGATCATAAGGACGGAAAAGATATAACTTGCCGTTCTCATCATTTTTATACGCACGTACGCCGCCAAAAACCCCTGTCCCATAATTCAGCGCATGTGTCAAAACGCCAACCTGCGCCTCAGCGTAGGGAACGATTTTCCCTTTGAAATAAGCATATTCCGGTAAATTCATCATAACCTCCAGTGCGATCCATTAATTTCGAGTGATTATACTACTATGAAGGCAAGGTTTACGAGAAATTATCTGTACGGGAGACTCAAATTTTCATGGATCTACGCTTTTGGTTTAGAATAAGGTTGATTTCATTCCAAGCCACGAGGAGAAAATATGCCATTCGTTGATCTTTCTACTATCACTGAAAAAGAAATTGTGCCTGGTTTTCATGGAACTTTTGTGCATGGTGATAATGTAAGCACCGTCTTTTGGAATATCGAAGCAGGCGCGACCTTACCCGAACATGCGCACGCGCATGAGCAGGTTTCTGTGTTGACCTCTGGGAAGTTTGAGATGACGCTGGATGGTGAGACACGCCAACTTGAAGAGGGGATGGTAGCTGTGATCCCTTCGAATATAAAGCATTCAGGCGTAGCATTGACCGCCTGCACGATTATGGATGTCTTTTACCCCGTGCGCGAGGATTATCGCTAGAACAGTTTTTCTTTTCCTCTTGACAGAAAATAAGATTTATATATAATGTTTTATATATAAAGGATAACTGAATGCTCAAATACGCCCTGCTCGGATTTCTCAATTATCAAACAGCTTCTGGCTATGACCTGAAACAACTTATGGATGTCTCAACATCCAATTTTTGGCATGCCAAGCAAAGCCAGATTTACACCACGCTTAAAGCATTGGAAAAAGATGCGTTGGTTGTCTCGCATATTGAGCCACAGGAAAGCCGACCCAACCGCCGTGTTTATGAGATTACAACTGCGGGACAAGAAGATCTGAAAAACTGGACAGCGCAACCCATCACGGAAATCGAATCGCGAAAAGAAAAATTGCTTTTGAAACTCTTCTTCTCTGCTCAACTTGAGCCAGAAATAATTTTGACCGAATTGCGCCTTCAAAAAAACTTGCATCAGGCGCAACTGGAAAAATACCAGACCATAACAAAAGAAGTCATTAAGCAATTTGCCTCAAGCCTTGATATGCAAGAGGATGCCAAATTATGGGAAACAACCCGCCGCTTCGGCGAACTCTATACCGAGATGTATATTCGCTGGCTAGATGAGACCATTGAAAACTTAGAGGGCTAGGAAGCTCGCCCTCTTTTTTTTATCCACCTTAGTAAAAATTTATATATAACTAATAACCATAAGGAGCAATAAAATGTCAAATAAGAATTTAGGCCCAAAAACAATTCAACAAGCTATCGAAGGGATGACGCTCAGCCTTGACCCCAACGAAGCCAAAGAATTGGATGCCACCATCCAATTCAATGTTTCAGGTGAAGGCGGTGGAAATTATTACCTGACGATCACTGATGGAAAATGCACTTTCTCCGAAGGCTCAATCCCTAACCCCACCCTGACCATCGAAACGCCCGCTGACATTTGGCTAAAAATTGCCCGCAAAGAGATGAAAGGTGCAATGGCCTTGATGACCGGAAAATACAAAGCCAGCGGCCAAATGAGCCTACTGATGAAAATGGACAAGATATTCTCTCGCAAGCCCATAGAAGCAGAACTATTAGCAGTATTCGGTAATCAGTAATCAGTGCTCAGTCACTGCTTACTGATTACCGAACATTGAATACTGAATACTGAATACTGGAGACTAAAATGAAAATCCTTGCCCTTAACGGTTCACCCCGCATGAAAGCCAGCAGCACCTATCATATGCTCAAACCATTACTCGAAGGCATGGAAGCGGCTGGCGCAGAAATCGAACTCATCCATGTCCGCAAACTTGATCTCGAAGCTTGCATCGGCTGCTACACTTGCTGGGTACGCACGCCTGGCGAATGTATCCACAAAGATAAAGACAGCATGGTCAGCGCGCTGGAAAGCTATAACACCGCCGATATGGTCATTTTCGGTACCCCGCTTTATCATTTTAGTATGAGCGGCATCATGAAAACATTCATCGACCGCACGCTGCCACGTATCGAACCCTGGCTTATTCCACACCCCGATATTCCAGATACCACCTATCATCCCGAGCGTTTTCATAAACCCAATAAAATGATGCTCGTCTCCCCTTGCGGATTCCCCGAATTTTGGCATTTTGATTCTCTCGTCGCCACCTTCAAGCAGATGGCGCGCATGGAGCGTTTTGAATATCTGGGCGAAATCCTGCGCCCGGGTGCTGAAGCGCTTAGCCGCCGCTCGTTGCAAGGGTTGTTCTCAGGTTATTACGATATTCTCCATCAGGCGGGCGAGCAAATTGTCCACAGTAATAAAATTGCTGAAGAAACCCAAGCTGAACTACGCAAGGATCTATTCCCCGGTGGAAAGCAGGCTTTCTACGATATGGCTGGGGCATACTGGGAGCAACAAATGGATCGTTTCAAAGTCCCCGATGAGATGAGGCGCACCGTCCCAATTTTAGCGGGTGATTTAGATAGTATCCCCTACGCTCCCGGCGGAACGGACGCTAGTACTCGGAATGAAGAGACGGGTGTGAATTTGGGCGTGCCACGCTCGCGTACTGAGCTTGGTCGAAGTGCCGAAGGGCGTTACCTTGTCCCCAACAAATATATGCTCAACACGATGGTAGGCATGTTCAACCCCCAAGCGATTCCCGGTCTACGAGCGACGGTGCAATTTACGTTTACCCCACCCAAAGACGTTGATTTCGATTTTGGCTCTGCTAACTGGTATATGAATATCAACGACGGAGAATGCTCCCTCCACGAAGGGCGCACGGCTCTGCCTACTCTTAGCATCACCACGCCTTACGGAGTCTGGTTTGATATAGGGATGGGTATATTAAACGCAGAATCGGCTTTTGATGACGGCAAATATGATGCCAACGGCTCAATGACGCTTCTCGAAGAATTTCCACAAATTTTCCAATATCCCCAACCCGGCGAGAGCGGAAAAGTAAACCCCGAACTGGATATGATCATGTTGGGCATGCCCACAGCGTTCAACGCTAAGTCTGCTGGCAATATGGATGTCACGATCCAATTTGTATTGGGCGGTGAGGGCGGTGGCATATATTACTTGCATATCCAAAATAGCGAATGTACAGCGCAACGGGGGCCTGTTCTCAATCCATCCCTAACCATCAACGCCCCTGCCGAAATTTGGTTGGCGATCTCCAAAGGCGAACTCGATGGACAGCAAGCTTTTATGGAAGCCAAATATCGCGCAGCAGGTGATATGAATATCATGCTTAAGATGGGTGAACTTTTCAAATCGACAGGTTTGCCTCCCGCAGCTGTTGTACAATCTTCAACAACTGAAGAAACCCCATCCCAAGCGGAGGATGAAACTATGGATATGACTCAACTTAATTGTCACGATACTATAGCTGGAATGCCCACCGTTTTCAATGCTGAAGTGGCAGGAGATTTATCCGCCAAGATTCAGTTTGTGGTTAGCGGTGAAGAGCCGGGGACCTATTATCTGCATATTGAAACGGGAGCCTGTTCATTTCACGAGGGCGAAGCGGATTCTCCATCTCTCACGATTAAGACTCCATCTGAAATCTGGCTGGCGATCAGCCGCGACGAGATGGACGGTCAATCCGCTTTTATGTCACAGAAATACACCGTCGAAGGCGACTTTTCGCTCTTGATGAAAATGAATGAGTTATTCAAATGAACCCACTTCTGTCATTTTTAAAAACGCATTGGTATCTGCTGACCGGGCGGCTGCATTTTCCCAAGGAACGTGTTGGTGAGAGCTTTGCGCTTGAAGATTTTCAGGAGTTTACGATTTTTCGGCAGGTGATCGTTGATCCACCTGAAGGGGAATTGCCAAAGCCAAGCGCGCTCTTTCGGGTGCGTTTCCGCGTGGCTAATATGAGCCCGGAACAGAATAAGTACTTTTCGATCCTGCCGATTCCTTTTTTCATTGGGCTGCCTGGGTTTCGCTCAAAACTCTGGATGCACGATCATGTTACAGGTGAATCTCAAGGGGTTTACCATTGGGATACATTGGAAGATGCACAGAATTATGTAAACTCCTTTGCAATGAAATTCATGAACCGTCGCGCGGTAGCAGGTTCAATCTTTCACGAGGTGCGCTTAATTTCTGAGAAGTAACCGAGTATGGACCTATCTCATCTTAACCAGGATTATTGCTAACCACCACAATATTCTGATTGGACTCCCCTTTTGGAGATAGATTGCCTCGCTCTACACCCGCTTTGGCGATTAGTTTGGCTGGTTGATGGTGCTTGGGTTGGCAGGATTGATTTTGCAAGGAAAGAATGGCTGAAAGTATATGCTTGTGTTATCCTTTGCCCATTCTCATAGAAGGAGCATGATATGGATCCATTAGCAAGCACGATTATTACATTGGCATTGGTTTTCTATAGCATTGGTGTATGGAGTGAGCGCATTGCAGGCGAGTTGAAAGCATGGCACTTAGTTTTCTTCGTACTGGGGTTGATCTGTGATACATGGGGAACGGGGTTGATGTTTGAGTTTGCAGGGGGAATGCAATTTGACATACATGGCATCACAGGCTTAATTGCGATTCTGCTCATGCTAGTTCATGCACTTTGGGCATATATCGTTCTACGCAATAACGATGAAAAAGCGATTAAGAATTTTCACAAACTCAGTGTCTTGGTTTGGTTTATTTGGCTCATCCCCTACTTTAGCCCGATGTTTTTTGCGATGGCTAGTTAATCTTTATTTCGTAAATATAAAAAATGCTCTTGCAAGGGATTTCTCCTTGCGAGAGCATTTTTTTATTCTGCTTTGAGCAAGCGTTTTTGCTCCACAACAGCATTAGGTGAAAAGAGATGAATATTCTCTTCGATCTTCTCTAATTGCCTCTCGACCCTTTCAGGTGAAACGCCATTAGGAGCATAAGCCACATAAAGCACATGAGTTGTCTCAGCCGAAATAAATGATCGATTATCTTGCCCATAAATAATCGAGCAGCTAACCCCGCCCGCATCTCGCATGACCATATCTCCTGTTCGCATAGGTTTTTTCTCCCCGTTCATCTGCGTGATTTGATCCCCTTCTCGAGAGACATCAATCAGGATTGGCTTCTCCAGTTTCGCAACATCATGCCCTGCTGTTAAGATAAATGTCTCTACTTCTGCAACGAAATTCGCGTCAACTAAAGGAGACATATTCGGCAATTTTCTCCCTTTCTGCGCGATGGATTCAACCTGAAGCTGCACATGATAGGTTTTTTTGAAACGGCTATAGTAGCTTTTATAAGCAGCCATGATCGGGAGGGCAACTAACGCCTGACGAGTAAATTCGCCATATTTTTCTCGTAAGCGCACCTCGGTCTCTCTTTTGAGATCATCTAAGGGGATGCACTTTTGCGTATTCTCTACACCCGATACTTCCAATAAACCTATCACAGCCTCGGGATGTGTCTCATCCCAAGCCTTTTTTGCTGAGATAAAAATCATATCATTCTCCAATTGCCTATCATCACTGGGGAGATAGTTGTTCCAGGATAAAGGCCTCACGCCGCGTCCAACGTGGACTTGAACCTGCTTCCGCTAAAATCTTTTTATTCTGCCCGAAAGCAGTTCCCACCGTCACCCAAACCGGACGAAATCCCAGTTCCGCTTCGTAATCATCCAGATCGAGCGCGCCCATTTCCCCATTGATCTCGCAGAAATAATAGTACGATACCTGTTTGTATGTATCGAAACCCTCGTCGAAAGCATTGGCGTACTCGAACGTTTTCCCAAACTCCCCCGTCACCTGTGTCAGCGTTGCCCCGCTCTCCTCGCGGATCTCGCGCCTTAATGCTTCGATGTGCGGCTCGCCTGCCTCGATGCCTCCGCCCGGGAATTTGTAATCTCCGTTGACAGGGGAATAGATCATTAACAATTCTTTTTGAGATGCTCCAGCTGCTGTGGGGGTGAGGGCATGAAAAATAATTCCCCGCACCGCCTCGCGCAGGAAGGTTTTGCCTTCGATATTTACATTTTCTTGCCGGTAGATAGTTGTAAGTAAATTCATCTCTTTTTTCCAGTACAATAATCTCAAAAGTATACCCTCCTAAAAAGGAAATCATCATGCCCGATACCGACGTTTTCATCATCTCTGCCGTGCGCACTGCCATTGCCAAAGGTAGCCCCAAAGGTGCGCTTTATCCCCTCGCCCCCGTTGATCTTGCTGGCCGGATCATGGCTGCTGCTGTCCAGCGCGCGGGCATTCAATCCCAGCGTATCGACGATGTTATTTGGGGCATCGTCACGCCCATCGACGATCAGGGTGCAAATATGGCGCGCCTCGCCGCGCTCAAAGCCGGTTTCCCCGTCCACGTGCCCGGGGTGAGCATTAACCGCATGTGCGGCTCGAGCCAGCAAGCTGTCCACTTTGCCTCGC
>JABGQU010000150.1 GCA_018648605.1 Anaerolineae bacterium
AGAGTGGCGAAAAGTCTCCATTAGAAACTGTCCGAAAGCTTTGACGACGTACACTTATTCTAGCAGGCATCTTCATAATATTCGGGGTTTCTTCTCTGGGCGTGTCTTATTTGAATGGAATATCTAGACCGCCTACCACAACAACTAGCATTTTAACTTCTAGTATTTCGATAAGTGAAAATTTTTCTACATCAACGCCTAAGCCTACATCAACGCCTAAGCCTACATCAACGCCTAAACCTACATCAACGCCTAAGCCTACATCAACGCCTAAACCTACATCAACGCCTAAACCTACATCAACGCCTAAACCTACATCAACACCTAAACCTACATCAACAGCTCGGGAATCAAATCAAAATACATCAACATGTTCCAATATTTCCACAATAACAAAAACTAAAACTGAAAAAGGAAATATATTAACCGTTATTTGCAGTAATAATATTCAGTATAATTTACCTCCTATTGCTGATGGTAGCTACAAGATAGGGCCAAACAACAACTTTGCTATTTATTGCACCATCGAGGGAGATGTGTTTGGTATAAGTAAAGGCAAAATAACCTTCACCCCTATGGGTGAAGTTAGATCACAAATGTATGTTTTTTATGAAGATACAACCCCATCTTTATCTATTTCATATCTCACAGGGGATAATCAATATTGGGCAAAGTTTTACGACAGTGTAACTGGACAAAGTGCAACTCTAAAGATTCCTATAAGAATATCGTACAAACCAGACTAATTATCGTTCCCTTTAAAGAACTTCGTCGTCACTTCCCCGTCCATATTGACACCTTCGCGCTTGAAAACCTTCCAGGCTGTTTGCCATAAAATCTTCAGGTCTAAGCCAAATGACCAATGTTCTACATACCAGACATCCAGGCGGAATTTTTCATCCCAGGAGATGTTGTTACGTCCGTTGATCTGCGCCCAGCCAGTGATGCCGGGGAGTGCATCGTGGCGGCGCATTTGCTCAGCGTTGTATAGGGGAAGGTATTGCATCAGTAATGGGCGGGGTCCGACCAAGCTCATTTCACCGCGTAAGATGTTGAAGAGTTCGGGCAACTCGTCGAGGCTGGTGGCACGTAGAAAACGTCCAAAAGGGGTTAAACGCTCGGCGTCCGGTAGCAGGTTTCCATCAGGAGCGGTGCGATTTGTCATCGTCCTGAATTTATAGATAAAGAAAGGCGTCCCTTTATAACCCGGTCGCTGCTGTTTAAAGAGAAGCGGCGCCCCATGAAAAATGCGTACGAGGAGGGCCACGATCAGCAAAATGGGCGAAGAAAATATCAGCGCGAAAAAAGCCACTAAAAAATCAAAAGCACGTTTACTGCGCGGGATATTGGGCATGGTCAGCTTGAGCATAGGATGATTCTACCAAAGAAATCACTAACGGCAAATTCTGCGGGTGTGGTATATTTTCAGCAGGAGAAAACGATGAGCGAACGAATTTTAATTATCGAAGATGACCCCGCAATTTTGAAATTATTGCAGCGCGGTCTTGCCTATGAAGGCTATTTGGTGGATACGGCGACCGATGGGCGCAGCGGGCTTTTAATGGCACGTGATAACCATCCCGATCTGGTGGTGCTGGATTGGATGCTGCCGGGCATGGACGGACTGGAGGTTTGCCACCGTTTAAGAACAGGCGGCGAGGTGCCGATCGTGATGCTAACCGCTAAAGATACCATCCAGGATCGTGTACAAGGTCTGGATGCGGGAGCAGATGATTATCTTGTAAAGCCCTTCAATCTGGATGAGTTACTGGCGCGTATTCGCGCTTTGCTGCGCCGCACACAGGTCAAACGTATTCCGATTTTGGAGTTTCTTGATCTAAAGTTGGATACCGGTTCCCGACAGGCTTCACGCGTTGATCGAATGATCTCGCTCACGGCAAAAGAGTATGAATTACTCGATCTTTTCATGCGACACCCACGTCAGGTCTTAACGCGCGAAGTGATCTTCGACCGTGTTTGGGGGTATGATTTTGGCGGCGAAAGTAATGTGCTTGAAGTATATATTCGCTATTTACGCCAAAAATTAGAAGCCGGTGACGAGTTACGGCTGATCCATACCGTGCGCGGTGTGGGTTATGTAATGCGCGAAACACCATAATTCCCCCTCTCCCCCCGTAACGGGGGGAGAGTTTTATAGACACTCATTTTTTCAAATCACTATAGAAACCATTTATGCTACGCGCCAGACTAACCTTACTGTATTCCACGCTCTTGGGGGGTGTTTTATTGCTCTTTGGTATGGCGGTTTACGCCCTTATCAACGTCACACTGATCGGACAAGTAGATCAACTTCTCGATGATACTGCCCAGGAAATCCTTGAGTTTGCACGCGTAGATGCTGTTGGGGAGTTAACTATTCTCCACTTGCCGCCCTTAAATATGACAACCAATGTTCATGTTCAGGTTTGGGATCGAGATGGACGCCTGATCGCCGCATCGCTTGATCGCAGCGAATTCGCTGAAGCCCTAGACACACGAGGGTTGGCATCCACAGAAAAAGACTTTCGGAGCATAGAGTACCGCGGCTTCCCAATGCGCGTTCTCAGCGTGCCGCTCAGCGTTGGTGGGCGTTCAGCAGGCACGATGCAAGTCGCATCCAGTTTGGCAGTGATCGAATCTGTGCGCGACGACCTGCTATATATTCTCATTATGGGCGTTATTTTCGCCGTCATGCTTGCAGGCATCGGTTCATGGCTTGTTATCGAAAAATCATTGGCGCCCCTCGATACTGTCGTTGCCACGGCCGAGCAGATCAATCGCGCAGATGATCTCTCGCGCCGCATCCCCTACAAACAGCTCCCCAATGATGAAGTTGGGCAACTTGTGCTCACCTTCAATCAAACGCTCGAACGTCTCGAAACGATCTTCACCTCGCAAGAACGTTTTCTTGCTGATGTCAGCCATGAGTTGCGCACGCCGCTAACCGTTATCAAGGGCAACCTTGATCTGATGCGGCGCATGAACACTCTCGATGATGAAATTCTCACAAGCATCGATGAAGAATCCAATCGTCTCACTCGCCTTGTCGGCGATCTGCTGCTGCTCGCACAGGCAGAAACCGGCAAACTTCCCCTCCAAAAAGATTGTCTTGAACTCGACAGCCTGCTCTTTGAAGTCATTCAAGAAATGCACATTTTGGCAGGTGAAAAGTTAAGCATTCGGCTTACAGAGATCGACCAAATTCAAGTTTTAGGAGATCGGGATCGGCTCAAGCAGGTTTTGCTGAATCTGATCTCAAACGCCATCCAATACACGCCTGAAGGCGGAGAAGTTTTTCTCTCCCTTGCAAAAGTGGATGAAGATGCCCGGCTGGTCATACGCGATACCGGACCTGGTATCCCCGCAGAAGATCTGCCTCATATTTTCGAGCGATTCTACCGCACCGAAAAATCCCGCACACGCCAAAAAACTCCCGGGTTTGGGCTTGGCCTCTCGATTGCCTATTGGATCATTAATAACCACAAGGGGAAAATTAACGTAAATAGTGAAGAGGGCAAAGGCACAGAGTTTATTATTTCTTTACCCTTTGTCAAGTCAAAAGATCTTTGCCTGCCCCCTGAAAACGAAGAATAAGATCATTGACGAGTAGCTGCCTGCGCGCATAAACTCGCCCCACCATGACCAAGCCACTCGTCCAGACGGTCACTGCGTGTTGCACCTTGCAACGCGTTTGCGTAAATTCCACTTCCCCAATATACATAGCGGACAGTCTCTGCAGCCCAGGATGACTCTGCTTTGGCTATAACGCTGATCCCGCCGTTATAGCCAGCAAATGCAAGACGCGCATCTCCGTTAGCGGACCCCAACGATTGTTTAAGATAACCCAAACCACGCAAGGCATTTGTATCGGGCAAGTAGGGATTCTCTCCACTCTCAAAATGATAGGGCATCACTTGAAAAAGTCCCATTGCACCTGCGCCGGATGTAGCACGCGGATCGCCGCAAGATTCTATCTGCATGACGGTTGCGATCAGGTTCGGGTCAAGCCCGGTTTGGGATGCCCAGAGCATAATTTGATCTCCCCAAAACTGTACTTCGGGGGTGAATAACGGTGATAAGCCCGGGTGGTTGGCATATTCTTCTGCATAAGGGCCAGCAAGTTCACCGTCCGCTTGTGCCGGTGTTTTTATCCCCCATAAAAATATTGCCATAAAAATCCCGCTGATCAGAACAACAAGAGGAGGAAAGAAAAATATTGAGAGGCAACCGTTGCCTGTTTCTGATTCATCGGCTGCCTCCCAATATTCCTCTTCGGGATAATCATCTTCATCCCCATAGTAATCGGACATAATTTATTTCCTAAAAGCGTTGTTCTCGCTCATCATTTTTCTGGCGACCATTGGATGCGGAAAGGTTGTGGTAGGTTGGTTCTGCAAAGGTCGGTTGTTGCGAGCGTTGTGCAGAAGCAGACTTAGGCACAGAGCGGAAAGCTGAGGTAGTACGCGCGGCAGTCTGAGTGCGGGTATTGCGCGTAAAACTTTTGTTCTTAGATGTAGCAGTCCTGACAGCGCGTTTTTGAACATCTTGTGTAAAGAGACGTTCTCCGGCGATGGAGAAGGTGCCAATAATTAGAACACGGATGAGCCAAACCATAGCCGCTACAAAGATTGGGATCACTTTTGTCATCACATCTGAGCTGACAATGGCGCTGCCAACATGCCCGCTTTGGGAAATGGCGACAGAAACGCCCCACCACGTAAGCATGGCATTCATTAGGGCTGCCAATATCCAGGCACCAAAGAGATACCAGACTTCGGCTGGCTCTTCGTCACCTTGTTCGGGCGTGAAAAGACGAGCAACGCCCGCAAAGTCGATCCCACAAAAAGCAATGGCGAGAATCGTTGCCCAGCGAACACCCAAAAAGCGTAGTTCGCCCAAGACATCGCGTAGGGCAAAATCAGTGGAGCTAAAGTTGAAAATTTCAAAGGCAAGCAGGGCAAAGATGATCATCATGCCCCAGGCTGCGCCGCGTTCCAATTTGCGCCCGCCAAGCAGTTTCTTTGTATATGTTCGAGAACGATTCATTTCGACCTCCTATTGTGTCGAATAGGTCAATGCTTGCTATTTTAGAACATAAGTTCTATTTTTGTCAAGCCCTACCTCGATATTGGAGGTTTATTTCACCGTTTTAGATTAGTGACGTCATTTCTGAATAATTTCAGGGATCTTTTATTGCAACAAGAATACTAACAGGCAACCCCCACACTCTCACAATTTTACTCTGCTCAATTCTAAAATCCGCTTCTTCAAAATTTGCGCGCGCATAGATCGGACGACAATCGACGAGAATGGGGAGACGCAGGATGAAACCACTCATAAATGCGTACGGCGCGACAGTCAGCCTTTCCAAGGGCAACAACGCCCAACCTACCCCCCTCTTTGAGTACACTGTGCCTTCTCAAAATACGAAAAGTCATAGAAAATAGAAAAGAATCTACAGAAAATTACTTGAAATCGGGCGCTTTTAATGCAATAATTGAGGGGCAACGCTCCGAAAAAGCGATTCAAACGAAAGTTTGTAAAGCAGAGTCTTGGATCTAAAATCAAAAGATTACGAAACAAGGCCGCCGAAAAGGTAACCCAAATGAAAGTTTGGGACGCAAAATCTGGCATCTTCGCCATTGCTTTTGCTAGTGAATGGACAGATAGTCAGAATGCCGAACAGGTAAAATCAGCGAAAGCTGATGGCGCAAAGTCATGTGCCTAAAGCCGTTTTTCTGAAGTGGCTAAGGTTGCCAGACTGCCGAAGAGCGTTCATCCTTGACGAAAAAATCCCTGAGAATTTTCAGGGATTTTTTATTGCAACGAGAATACTAACAGGCAAACCCCACATTTTTAGCAGTTTTCTTTTCGCCACAGAAAACCCAGCCTCTTCGAGACTAGCGGATGCGTATATAGGGCGGCAATCTACAAAGCTCGGCATTTTCTGATGGAACCATTCATAGATGCGCACAGCTCGGCTATCCTGTTTTTCAAGAGCTACCACTCCCAGCCTGCCACCCTCTTTGAGCACACGCCGACACTCGTTTAGCACGCGGGGTATTTCCGGCGTATCGAATAACTCGAGCGTAAAACTGATAAAGATCGCGTCGAAGAAATTCTTTTCATATGGCAACTCAGAAGCATCTCCTGTTTGCAGAAGTGCGCGCTCACTCAATCCAGCTCGTGCTAATCTTTTTTCAGCAACGATACGCATCTCAGGGGATAAATCAATACCATGAACGAGTGCTGGGTTTGCGGCCTTCGCCAAAGCCAGAAGAGCGTACCCTGTCCCAAAACCAATCTCAAGAACAGATTCCCCGCTTTGTACATTCAGCATGGGAAGTCCCGCATCGGTAAATTTCTTTTCGCTGCTAGTAAAGAGATCATACCAACGACTCATCTTATCGTAGTTTTGGCGGGCTTCTTCTTTAGAGCGGCTCACACGGCTGATCTCGGTCATTTTTATTTCATCCCAAATCCCTGTTTTTTGATAACAGAGAGCATCTCCGCTCGAACAAGCCCAGAAGTACGCCGCGCAGTATGTTCCAACCAGCCGTATTCTTCCATCTCGCCCTCTTTGCCCGGCACATCCACCTGACGTCCGTTATAGATGCCTGTCTCGATCATGGCTTTGTCATAGGCATATAATGCCGCATCTTGATCCTGTTCATATTCTTCCCAATGCAAAATTGCTTCTTGTGACAAACGCGGACGGATACGTGGAGGCTGTTCCGGATAACCGATCGTCATCCCACTGACAGGAAAAACATGCTCCGGTAAATTAAGCAATTCGATCACGCGCGCGGAATTATTTCTGATACTGCCTATATAGCAGATGCCCAGCCCCAACGATTCGGCGGCAAGGGCGGCGTTCTGCGCTGCAATAGCCGCGTCCACAGCCGCGACGAGGAAATTCTCAACGGTTTCGGCATTATGGGCATAGCCGCGCATCTGACAGACACGCTCCAGCCGATAACGGTCGGCGCACCAAGTGAGAAAAACCGGTGCCTGAATAATATGTTTTTGTCCACCACATAACTCGGCAAGCGCAGCGCGGTTTTCAGCATCAGTAACCGCAACGACACTGAAGGTCTGCATATTTGACGAGGTGGAGGCACGCTGCCCGGCGGCAACAATTCTCTCTATAAGGGAAGCAGGCACAGGGTCGGGTTTGTAGCGGCGCACGGAGCCGTGCGCATGAATCAGGTTAAGAGTTGAATTATCCATTTTTATCCTTAGAAACTGTCTGAAAAGTCAAATTGTAGCCAGTCTGCGAAGCAAAAGTCGT
>JABGQU010000151.1 GCA_018648605.1 Anaerolineae bacterium
GGCCAATAAACATGCTGAATATAAGAAAAAAAGCAAAAAACAAGAATGTCTTCGGCAGAAAGTCTAGCTTTTGTCTAAAATTTTTTTCTTCTTGCCTTTGATTTTCTTTCATTCGCGCTGCTTCCTTCAACCTTGACCTAGTCACCAAAATCCCAATAATAAATGGTGAGCCAATAAACAAGGGTAAAGAACAAACCACAAGTATTGTAAGAAATGGGGAACCTGTAATTTCTATCATTAGTATCCATCGACTTTTCTAAAAGAGGGGATAATATTGTTGGCTTGATAAAGTTCTTTTCATGGCAATCAAAAAACAATTTTGAAATCAACACCCTCAACATCAAACACGGGTGGGAGTCCAGAGCACGAGAAAAGAGACTGGCTTGGGGTTGTTGTGGGCGGCAAGGCAAAAGAAGGAACTTAAGCGAGGGTACTAAAGTCAAGAAGTAAATTAAAATGCTCTTTTCCAATGCATTGCCCGTAACCATTTTCTAATATGAAGCCAGCTTATTTTATATTCTTGCGTTGTCGCCAACTTATCCAACCGCTAAAAAACACTACAAAGCTAATAAGAGAACCTAAACATATCCCTGAAGAAATTTTTGATTGCTCATTTTTATTGCTAAAGCTCATTATAAATCCTAGCAAGAAGCCTGCAAAGACAATCAACCAACTCCACCATTTTCTGAAATCAAGACCTATACCTGTGCCAACACCAATAATTATTAGCAAAAATGCGAAAATAATCCCAACAATATGATTTGTATCCATGTATTCCTCCTATGGGTATTAGGGAAGGGGTAAATTACATTGCACTGCATCACAAAAAGCCTGTGAAGTTTTTTCCACCCTAACGTAATATCATGATATCTACTCAAACTCCAGATCGAATTCCTCGTCTTCTGAAAACTCCCCTACGCGTTCAATTTCAATATCGCTAAAAAGTGCGCCCTGCTGCACATTAATACGATGGCGTTTCACCAATTCCAGCATGGCCAAAAAGGTCACCGCAACTTCAAGGCGGCTTTTTGCACCGTCGATCATCTTGTTGAAAGTCGTCCGTTCTTCAGTGCTCAATAAACGAACAATATGCTGCACCTTCTCACGGATAGTCACCTTCGGGGGGCGAATAACGGTCCCCAGCTCGGCCTTTTCTACTTCGCGAGCGAAAATTGCTTCGGCGGCTGCAATGAGATCTGCCAGGGTCACATCCCCCATCTCAAAACGGGATTCAATTTTGGGCGGGGCAGCGATCCGCAGGTATGTGCGCAAATCCTGCTTGCCGCGTTCATTCATCCAAAGCGCCACTTCCTTGAATTTCTTATAGAGTCGCAATTGGCGCGCCAAGGCTTCGCCGGGGTCTTCTTCGCCAACTTCGCGCACAGGCGGGCGTGGCAACAGGGCTTCCGATTTGATCTGGATGAGCTTGGCCGCAATGACCAGAAATGCCGAGATTTCCTCCGCATCCATTTCTTCTTCAAGCCCCCGGATCCGTGCCAGATATTGGTCGGTAACCAACGCCAAAGAAACACTCGTGATATCGAGTTCCGCATGTTCGATCAGGCTGAGCAAAAGATCGAGCGGGCCCTCGAAAACGGGCGTGCTAACGGTGTAACCATCGGCTTGGCGGCGGGCAATATCAAGGCTCATAAGCGGCGATTATAACAGAACATGACTCCGCGAGGAGCATCTTTTTGCGACGACGCGGTCTCGCTATTGTGAGATTGCGTCGTCGGGCTAAAGCCCTTCTCGCAAATTCACCATTATTTTAAAGTTAACTGCGACCTACGGTATAATCGCCGACATGACAAATTTGACCCATATAGACGAGACTGGCAAAGCCCACATGGTAGACGTGGGCGCAAAACCGGATACTGAACGCGCCGCCGTCGCACGCGGCGAAATAAAAATGCTGAAGGCGACATTTGACCTGATCGCTGCTGGTAACATGAAAAAAGGCGATGTTTTGACCGTTGCTCAAATTGCAGGTATCAACGGCGCGAAACAGACATCCAACTTGATACCGTTATGTCATCCCCTGCCGCTCACGCACATCTCGGTCGAATTCGAGCTGAACGAATCTCTGCCCGGTGTACAGATCACCGCCTCCGCCCGCTTGCGCGGGAAAACCGGCGTCGAGATGGAAGCTCTCACAGCGGTATCCGTTGCCGCCCTAACGATCTACGACATGGCAAAAGCCGCCGAAAAGACGATGGTGATTCAGAATATTCGTCTGGTTGAGAAACATGGCGGGCAAAGCGGTGATGTAGTCAACGAGTAAAAATTACGTCATCGCGAGCCGATGCTTTTCGGCGTACCCGAAGGGCACTTTGGCGATATCCCTCACTATTGAGGAGATTGCCGCGTCGGACTTCATCCTCCTCGCAATGACCCAATACAGGTAGAAATATGAACAAAGTAAACGTCCTCTTCTTCGCCACCTTCCGCACCCGTGCGGGACGCTCATCAATGGAAATTGAACTAAAATGCGACACGACCGTCGGCGAATTAAAAAACTTATTAGTAGCCCAAATCCCCGCGCTGGAAGCATCCCTGCACCATACGCTGGTCTCCATTAATCGTGAATTTGCCTTTGACGAGGACCCTGTCCCCGAAGGCGCGGAGATCGCGCTCTTCCCGCCAGTGAGTGGTGGATAAAAAAAATATTAAACTGCGAAGGCACGAAGAAAACACTTAAATATTAAAACCTTTGCGCGCTTCGCTTCTTCGCGGTAAAAACATCTACAAACATTCAAACATGAAACCTTCAAATTTCCCCTCCATCTTCTCCATCACTGAAGACGAGATCGATATCAACGAACTCGTCGACCAGATCACGCTCACGTCCACAGGCGCGGCGGCGATCTTTACCGGCATGGTACGCGGTGAAACATCCCGTGAGGGCAAAGCTCAAGGTATCAACTACGCCCCACACGAAACTACTTATCTTGAATATGAAGCCTACAAGCCAATGGCAGAAGAAAAAATGCGTCAAGTCGCCGATGAGATCCGCGCACGTTGGGATACTATCGAGGGCATCGCCATCATTCAGCGTATCGGAAAGCTCTATCCACGCACGCCAACGGTGTTGATCGCGTGTACTGCCTCCCATCGTGATACGGGCGTCTTCGAGGCAGCCCGCTACGGGATTGACCGCCTGAAAGAGATCGTCCCCGTTTGGAAGAAAGAATTTATGCCAAGCGGAGAAGAATGGATCGAGGGGGAGTATATTCCCAAAAAAGGGGAATAGTGCCCCTGCGCCCCCCCTGCCCTACGGGCTTCCCCTCAAATGCTACGCATTTAGGGGGAAGAGAGCAGAAATCATAACCCCCGTGACGAACTTCGCTCATGGGGGTTATTCTTTTGTAGAAGAAAAACCTTTTGGAGGCAGAATGGAAAAAATCGTCATTACCGGTATGGGCACTGTCAACCCGCTGGGATTAACTGTAGAAGAAACCTGGAAAAACATTAAAAACGGCGTATCCGGCGTGGGCCCGATCACGCGCTTTGATACAACAGGCTGGCTGGCACAGATCGCCTGCGAAATAAAAGGCTTTGATGCTGCTCAATATATGCCCGCCAAAGAAGCCCGTCGGCGCGACTTATTTGAGCAATACGCCAGTGCTGCGGCACAGGAAGCCCTGCAAGACTCAGGGCTGGAAGTAACACCAAAAAATGCAGGGCGAATCGGCGTTTTGGTTTCATCTGCGATGGGCGGTTTGACCTCCCTACAAGATGCGATCTTCACACTCAAAGATCATGGCGCACGCCGCGTCAGCCCTTTCTTGATCCCGATGTTGATGGCAAATGGTGCATCCGGCTTGATCGGTATCGACCACGGGATCAAAGGTCCCGCCATGTCAGTCGCATCCGCTTGTGCGTCCGGGATCGACGGGATCGGCTTGGCGTGGATGATGCTGCGCTCCGGCATGATCGACGCAGCGGTGACGGGTGCATCCGAATCGACCGTAACCGAAATTGGTGTGGCTGCATTTGACAGAATCGGCGCCCTGTCGCGTCGGAACGACGACTTCTCAATGACCCCGGCTCCCTTCGATAAAAACCGTGATGGCTTGGTGATGGGCGAGGGCGCAGGCATCCTTGTTATGGAAACCGAGAGCCACGCGAAAGCACGCGGCGCGAATATCCTGGCTGAGTTAGCGGGATACGCCGCAACAGCGGATGCGTATCACGTTACTGCTCCTTCTTCAGAGGGTGCTGGTGGCGCGGAAGCAATTCGACAGGCGCTCGCTACGGCACAAGTCAATTCTGATGAAGTTGGCTATATCAGTGCGCACGGCACAGCGACTCCACTAAACGACGCATCCGAAACAAAAGCTGTCAAGGCTGTTTTTGGAGAACGGGCGTATAAAACCCCGATCTCGTCTACAAAATCCATGACGGGGCATATGATGGGCGCGACGGGTGCGCTGGAAACGATCTTCTGCGTGCAAGCGATCCGTGAGGGTGTGCTGCCGCCCACAATCCACTATGAGACGCCCGACCCCGACTGTGATCTGGATTATGTGCCGAACGTGGCGCGCGATGCCGAAGTAAACGTGGCGATCAGCAATGCCTTTGGATTTGGCGGGCATAATGCAGTGCTGGTGGTGAGGAAGTACCGGTAGGCAGTATTCAGTGAACAGTGTCCAGTAAAAAGCAGAAGACCTTCGAGATTAACATCTTGAAGGTCTCTTTTTTTCTTGGAGAAAATACCGCTCTTCGACTGCGTTACGCTCCGCTCATAAAGAAAACAAATAGAAGTTGTACAAATTATGTCACTGCGAGGAAGGTGTAGCCTGACGTGGCAGTCTCCCTCTCTACTGGGGAGGTTGCTTCGACGATGAAACTGTCTCGTAATGACATCTCATTACACAAGCTCTAAACGATTTGTCCATCAGAGACTGATTTTACTCCCAATGAAGGTCGCGTCCGTTTTCTTTCAACCACTTTCTGCGTGATTTGTAATCTGGCATGATCGCGACAACCTGCGCCCAATAGGCTTTGGAGTGATTGGCTTCGCGCAAATGGCAGAGTTCGTGTACGACAACATAATCAATAATTTCAAGAGGAGCCATCACAAGCCGCCAGGTGAGATTAATATAGCCTTTTGCGCTACATGATCCCCAGCGCGTGCGCGCAGACGAGAGTTTTACTTTTTTTACATCGAAACCGTTTTTTGTTGCGTAATACGCAACGCGTTCATTGAAGATAGTTCTGGCTTCTTTTTTGTACCATTTTTCAAAGTGTTTTTTTGCTTCCCCCTGTATGGTCTGGGCAAGCTGAAATCTTCCATTTAGCGTGAGCGTGGGCTTTTTTGTATTGGTCAATTCGAAAGCATAGTTTTCGCCCAAAAATAAAAATTTCTCCCCTTTCACGAATTCGCGCGGGGTAAAAGCTGCTTGTGCCGTTTTGGCTTGGGCCTGCTTCTTAGCGATCCAGTCGGCGTGCTTTGATAGCATGGCGTTAATCTGCTTGAGCGTTGCACGTTGCGGGGCGCGGATAAGCAACTCGCCGTTCGATTGAACGACGAGGGCGATGGTCTTGCGTTTGGAGCGGATGATCTGTGGGGATGGCATTTTTTTGGCACAAGGGCGGGGCAACCCCGCCCTTACGAGGTTTTTATTTCAAAACAGCTTCACTGCGCGCACGCAATGCAGAGAGCAACTGGCGCAACTCTTCGAGGGTGGTTTCGGTTGCTTCGACCCGTTCACGTTCGGCGGTGATGTAGCGCGTATAGGGCGCGACGCCGTTCTTCATGCGCGTGAGAGCATTCTCGGTTTCATTATTGAATTGGGTCGTGAGGGCTTCGAGTAATTTACTGCGCAGGGTGGTCATTTTTTCTTTGAAATTATCTTTGGCTTGTCTGCGCTTAAATGGGATGACGAAAAAGCCGAGGATCGCCATTGTGCCTGCCGCAAGCGTTCCTGTAATATCAAGCGCAGAGGAGAGCACTGCCAGAGTGACAATGGCTCCCAAGCCGACTGCGCCCGCTTCGAGGAGCGCCATCTGCGCGACGGCGGCTTCGACACTGGCTGCCAGGTCGCTGGCTTCCTTTTGATGATCGTAGGTATCAACAATCGTCTGGACTGTAGCCCCAACAGAGTCGATCAATTCGCGGCGACGAGTGTCGCGCGGACCGTAGGCTTCACCGACGAGATGGTCGACATTTTGGGCTTGACGACGCTGGAGATAGCCCATAACCTGCTGCCATTCGTGCAAATCCTTCTGGACGAGCCAGTCGATGAGACGCTGGACTTGATCTTCGATCTGCTGCGGCATCTCAACCAAAACATCACGCTCGAATTCGGCACGGACTTTGTCGCCGCGAATCAATTCCTGGATATTGGTCAGGCGGAGTTTATTATCGAAGAAATCCAGCCCGCGATTTTCAAGTTTGTGGAGGATATTTTCCACTTCGGCGAGGCGCGGCGGGAGTTCGCTCGCCAACTCACGCTCGTAGGCGTGGATGGCTGTCTCGAGGGCGGCGACGGTATCTTTGTCGTCTTTCAGGATATCTGCCTGGGCGCGGATCATCTCGTCCGCCTGGGTGATGAGATTCCCTGCCACGCCGAGGGGGTTGTTGAATTTAAGTTCCAGACGCGTGACATCGTCGAGGGTGGCGGTGATGTAATTTTCGAGGGCGTCCATGCCGCTGGCGGAACGCAGTTCTTGCGCTTTAACGGGATCGCTTTCGGACCGGGCACGCTGTGCCAATTTGGCGGAAACAGGGAAGAGGTCAGGGGCGTATCCGAGCAATGCCGAGGCGTGCTGGATGACGAAGGTCTGGACTTCATCCAAAGAGGCATCATCGTCAAAGATGTCGATCTTATTCAAAATAAAAATAACTTTTTTGCCCCAGGTCAGGATGCGCTCGAGGAACTGCCGCTCGCTCTCGGTGAGGGGACGGTCTGCGGAGGTGGTGAAGAGAACGAGGTCGCTGCGTGGAACGAATTCGTCAGTGAGACGTTCGTGCTGGCGGATGACGGCGTTGGTGCCGGGGGTGTCGACGATGTTGAGTTCTTTGAGAATGGGCAGGGGATAGGTGTAGATGGCAAACCCTTCGTCAATGATCTCTTCGGCGGCGGCATCGCCCCATTTAACGAGGGTGACGCGCGAGGTGGTGGGCGTAGCGCCTTCGAGGAGCGCTTGTTCGCCGAGGAGGGCATTCAGGAGGGCGCTTTTGCCCGCGTTGAATTCGCCCGCAACGACGATCAGGAAAAGCTCATCGAGTTGGAGAATGGCTTT
>JABGQU010000152.1 GCA_018648605.1 Anaerolineae bacterium
AATGACTACCTCTGCAAGATATTAGCCGTTGGTATTTAGATGCAATCGCCCTGTCTCGCCCCCCTATCTTATCTGTATTACAGGTCTTATAATATTATTGATAATATTTTCGACAAGATAAGGGAGCCCTACCATGAACGAAAAGCCCGAACGTGATATTGAAAAAATCTACTCAACAAAAGAGATCGTCGATAAATTACGCCGCCTGGCCGATTCGCTGGAAGCTGGCAAAGCCTTTCAAATTCAGGTGGCTGGTGAGCGGATCTATATCCCCGCCAGTGCAGAGTTCAGCATCGAACACGAACGCTCGGATGATGGCGAGGAGCTTGAATTCCAGTTGAAGTGGTAACAGGTGCTTTTTTGGAGAATAAGATAAATGTCAGAAAGCATCTCACGCAGTCTGCAAGAAGTAGTTGGCGAAAAAACATATTCTGTTTGGGTTGAAATGCTCCGTGAACTCGTTCCTGATGGGCGAACACATCGGCTTTCAGTGGTTGTGGCAGGGATGTTGCACCATTCACTTGATATTGCGATCAAAGAAAACCGAGGCTATTATACCGAGGAAAAGAACTCGGTGGCTATGTCGTTGATAGATGCCGGGGAAGCAGGTTATCCTGAATATATAAAAGAGTTAATCCACGATCTTGTAGACAGGTTATTTCGGGATGCTAGTGTTTCCTATCAAAGAGTCAGCAAACGTGGCGATCATTACAGTATCGCAGATGAGACTTATAATGAATTCGCCAGTTGGTACGATTATCCTTGGGATTAGTCTGTTTGCTGGTGAGAAAATCCTGTATCCCCGAGCGCGGAATTCAGTATCGAGCACGAACGCTCGGAGATGGCGAATGAACGAATTTCGCGAATATTTTAAAGTTTTTATTCGCGTCATTCGTCAATTCGTGATATTCGTGTTAAAAAAATTAAGGAGAATTCCCCATGACCACCACCCCCGACCTGCACATTTTCCGAGACAAGAACGGCACGCCCCACATTGAAGCGGAGACTCACGACGATATGTACTGGGGGCAGGGATTTGTCCACGCGCGTGATCGTGGCGTGCAAATGCTGATGATGCGCATCCTCGGGCAGGGTCGCCTTTGCGAGCTGCTCAACGATAGCAACGAAAGCCTCGGCATCGACAAATTTTTCCGGCAGATGAATTGGCATAATAACCTTGAGCGTGAGTTCGACAAACTCGAAGAGAAATACCAAGATTATCTCCAGTCCTACGCGAATGGGGTTAATGCCGCTTTCGCTGAAAAATCCCCATGGGAATATAAACTTCTCGGCTATAAACCCGAAAAATGGACAGCCAACGACTCGATCATGATCTCGCGCATGGTCGGCTACCTGACCCTCGCGCAATCGCAAGCCGAGATGGAGCGTCTCTTCGTCGAGATGGTACAAGCCGATATTTCACGCGAGAAACTCGAAGAGCTTTTCCCCGGCAATCTTGGCGAACTCGATATTGATCTGCTCAAAAAGGTGGAACTTGGCGAGCGCATCGTTAATCCCTCTTCCCTCTGGGATATGGGCGCACCGCGCATGATGGCATCCAATAATTGGGTCATCGGCGGGGCACGTACCAAGTCGGGGCAGCCGATTCTCGCCAACGATCCGCATCTCGAAGTCAATCGCCTGCCCAACGTCTGGAGCGAGATCGTGCTCTCCGGCGGCGGTCGCTATGTGATGGGCGGCACCATGCCCGGCGCGCCCGGCGTGCTCACCGGTCGCACGCCCGAGATCGCCTGGGGCGTGACCTACGCTTTTGTGGATGCGATCGATTCGTGGATTGAAGATTGCAAGGATGGCAAATATCGCAAGGAAGGGGAATGGCACGATTTCCACATCCGCACTGAGACTGTTAAACGCAAAAAAGCGGATGATGTGGACGTGAACTTCTACGAGAACGAGCATGGGGTCTTGGATGGAAATCCGCATCGCCCGGGACTTTATCTTGCTACGCGTTGGACGGGTGCAGGTTCTGGCGCAGTCACCATCCGTGCCTTTTTCGACATCGCTGAAGCAACCACCGCTAAAGAGGGGATGAACATCATCGGGCAAGTCGAGACGGGCTGGGATTTCGTCTTCGCCGACAAAGCGGGAGATATCGGCTTTCAAATGACGGGCAAAGTTCCTAAACGCCGAGCAAGTATAAGTGGGTTCGTTCCGCTCCCCGGCTGGGATTCAGAAAACGATTGGGATTCGTATATCAGCGTCGAAGAGATGCCGCGCAGCTTAAATCCCAAATCCAATTTCTTTGCGACCGCAAATAACGACCTAAATGAATACGGGAAAATTCCGCCGATCAATATGCCGATGGGCTCCTACCGCGCCGAGCGGATCAACGCGCTGCTCGCCGAGAAAGATGATTTTACGGTGGAGGATGTTTTCGCGATGCACGCCGACCTGTACTCGCTGCAAGCCGAGCGTTTTATGGCGATCCTGCGCCCGCTGCTGCCGAATACGCCGCAAGGGGAGATTTTGCGCGAATGGGATCTGTGCTACGACACCGACTCGCAGGGCGCGTATTTATTTGAAGCCTTCTACAAGGAACTTTACCGCGAGGTCTTCGGGAAGAATGGTTTTGGGGTAGATGCGCTCGATTTTCTCAATGATGAGAGCGGCACCTTTATTGATTTCTATCAGAATTTTGACCGCGTTTTGCTGGCAGATGATTCAAGCTGGTTTGGCGACATGAGCCGTGATGAGCTTTACCACAAAGTGGCGGTGAAATCGTTGAATATCGAAGCCAAGACCTGGGGCTCGCGCCAGCAATATACGATGAGCCACATGCTCTTCGGCGGAACATTGCCCGCTTTCCTCGGCTTTGACCGTGGTCCCATCACCGGCGTGGGCGGACGCGCCACCATCCATCAGGGGCAAATTTACCAAAGCGCAGGGCGCACCACAACATTCTTCCCCTCGCTCAGAATGGTGACAGAAATGGGCGAAGATAAACTTTACTCCAATCTGGCGGGCGGCCCCAGCGATAATCGCTTCTCGAAATGGTATGTCTCCGATCTGGAGAATTGGTTGAATTATCGCTATAAGAAGACGAGAGCTGATGGTGGGGATGAACTGGCGTTTTAGAATACTGAAAGCTTTGGATAGTTCAAATATAGGAGAGGCTTATGACAGACAAAAACACAGAAAAACAGCGTTCTGGAATATTGCGTTTCACCATTAAGCTTTTTCAAATCATCCTCTATATCCCAATTCAAATCATCTTCATTCCTTTTGCCATTATTGGGCTGATTGTTGGCATGTACAAGGAGATGGTAAATAGCAAGAAACTGGGTGTCTCCTTCTCGGCAGGTCAAGCGCTTCAATATAGATGGTTCATGCATTATCTTGAAACCAGACCGGATACTTTTTCTGTTGCATTTACCAAGAAATTCCCATGTGAATCACATTTTGCTTTGTGGACGATCATGGGCGCATTTATCATTTCCCAGCGCTTATTTGGATTTAAAACCCGACTTTCAGAAGTTGCTGAACCGGAGGAAGCGAACCTGGCTGCCATTTCGGGTAGCAGGGTGGTCACCTTTGACAGGATAATGGAAAAATATGCTGCTGAAATGGAGCAGATCGTCCTGCCTGGCGCTGGCTTTGATCTGATCGCTTTGCATTTTACAAAAGGAAAACAAGTAAGGGTTTTTGAACTGGATCAAGCGAATACCCTAAATCTTAAAATTGAAACGATGAAAAAAGCGGGCATAGAGCATGATTGGATTACCTATATCCCGGTCGATTATGCAAACGAATCCTGGGTTGATCAACTATTCGAAGCTGGTTTTGACAAGACAAAAAAGACTCTCTTCCTTTGGCAAAGCGTTTCTTTGTATTTAGACGCTGGCATCGTCAGAGAAACACTAAAAGATATGGCTGATCTATGTGTGGAAGGAAGTGTCATCGCACAAGACTTTTATTCCGAAGCATATAGTTCAGGTGAATATTCATTTATTGCTAACAGAAATATGAGTTTGATAGAAAGTATGGGAGAGCCTGCAAAGTTTGGTGTTGATATGTCAGATGATCCCAAAGCCGCCGTTGAATCATTCTTGGCAGCATGTGGATTGCAGATGACAGAATATATTCAATTTGGTGAAAAATTGGATATCGAACCCTTTTACTGTATTGTTGAAGCTGAAAAACGCTAAGCCCTAATTAAAGGTTTCCCCAACTGTTTCGGACGGGCTAAAGCCACTTCCTCAGCGCATGGAAGCCCTGCGGGCTGGATTTTTTTAGCCCCGAAGGGGCTTTCATGTGCTTAGGCAGGACTTTAGTCCACACCGATACCCTAAAAATAATTCAGATTATTATCATTTTAGTATGCAAAATTTCATAATCATCCTCACCCTCCTGCTCATCGGCATGGGGATCAAACGCCTGCCCGTCTTTCCCAAAGAGACGGGCAATGTGCTGAATCTGATCGTTATCTACTTCTCTTACCCTGCGCTGATCTTGCTTAATATCCCCAAACTGGTCTTTTCAAACAAGCTATTTATCCCCGCCACCATACCTTGGGTCATGCTCATCTTTTCCGCAACACTGGTTTTGCTCCTGTCCAAAATGCTGAAATGGGATCGCGCCGTAACAGGCTGTCTCCTGCTCCTCATCCCGCTCGGTAATACATCCTTTCTCGGCATTCCCATGGTGCGCGCTTTTCTGGGCGAGCAAGCCGTTCCTTATGCGTTAGTTTATGACCAACTAGGCTCCTTCCCCGCGCTGGCAACCTATGGCACGCTCATTCTGGCAATTTATGGCTCAGGCGAAAGCAAACCCTCTCTCAAAAAGATCGGCAAAAAAATCATCACATTCCCGCCCTTTATCGCCCTCATCCTTGCCATTGTGCTGCGCCCCTTCGCCTATCCACCCGTCGTTCTCAACTTTTTGGATATGTCATCCGCCACCCTGGTACCCCTTGTTATGATCGCGGTGGGCTTTCAGCTTCAATTGAAGATGGACAGAGCCGTCCTTTCACAATTATCTGTTGGATTGGCGATAAAACTGGTTGCAGCCCCGCTCCTTGCCGTGCTTCTTACGCGGATAATGGGCTTGGGAGGTGAACTCGTACAGGTTGCCATCTTCGAAGCCGGGATGCCGCCAATGGTCACCGCAGGCGCATTGGCGATCCTCGATGATCTCTCCCCATCGCTGGCAGCCGCGTTGGTCGGTATCGGGATTTTGGTCAGCTTTGTGACATTACCACTGCTCTATCAATTACTCTAACGCAAAGGAATAAATTCGAAAAATGAGAAAGAAAATCTATTTACTGGTAAGTTTATTGGTTTTAGTTGGCTGTTCAAAACCGTCTCAAGCCCCATCCACCGATGAAGAAAAGCTGCCTGCCCTCGAAGCAACACAGCTTCCTACATTAGTGCCACTTCAGGAAGAGACGAAAACACTCGATATCACACAACTCTGGTCCTACGGATTGACGAGTATCCGCACAGGCGAGCCGATCATCGCAGAAGGCGGCGAACATCAATTGGATGAAAATCTGGTCGCTCTTGGGTATAACCTGGTCGTTGACAAAAATGGCAATATCCTGACCCCGCGCGCTGTACCGCTTCATGGCGGCGAAAAACTGATTCTCACCGATACCTATCAAGACGATCACAACACCCGTGAGTACGCCCGCATCTATACCATTATGGCGCCGATCAGAGATACGATCCTGTATCATTTTGAAGAAACCACCAAAGAAGAATGGCTGGCGATCACAGCAGTGCTGACAATAAATAATATCAAGACCCAAGCTGCTCCCGAAGTGAATGGGCGCAGTGTCCTATCAACGAAACAAGTTTATGATTACGTCTCCAGCGGAAACGCAGAAGGTAGCCCCATTATGCGTTATCTCGAAGAAGCCGGGCTGGAACTGAAATGCCTCGCTTTTCAGGATTTTGATTTCACCAATCCAGAAGGCGCTAATCATTGCGTAGAGCATAATCTTGCGGTTGGGTCGGGGATAATTTTGCCTTGATCTGTAAACAAGCTGAAAACCCTGTAAAACTCGCTTTTTTATCCCCTTACCCCCTTGCCCTGAAGGGCATCCCCCCATTTTGTTTTTCAAAATGAGGGGAACAAGGAAGGCGAGTGTTTTTCTCTGAAAAACACTCGCCTTCAACCAAACCCCTCCCCTAAATTCCGTTTTTAGAATTTGGGGGAGGCTGGGAGGGGGTTCTGGTTTTACTTTTACTGAGTTTTCAGAAACAAGAAATATCTTTTTAAAAGCCCCCCTCCAACTCCTCCCGCAAGCAGGGGGGGAGAATTTCTTAAAAACAGAAGCATCAAAGGATCGTATGGATTTAGCGCTCGCCCTCTTCAGCCTTTTCAGTGCCTGGTTTCTGGTGTTGACGATCCCGGGTCCCAACTTTGTGGCGGTGACGCAATACTCGCTCTCCGATTCGCGGCGGACGGGATTCTTCATCACGCTAGGTGTTTCGGCAGGGGCAGCGACGTGGGCAACTGCCAGTTTGGTGGGAATCAGCGCGCTTTTTGCTTATGCGAGCTGGCTTTATGATGTAATTCGTATTATCGGGGGAATTTATCTGGTCTATCTCGGGGCGAAGATCATTCTTGGGAGTTTGGGGGCGCAGAAGCAAGCCTCCACGCCGGCACCAAAGCTCGGGGGTGGCAAATCCGCTTTTCGATTGGGGTTGTTTACGAGTTTTTCAAATCCGAAAACAGCAGCTTTCTTTAGCAGCCTTTTTGTGATGTCTTTCCCGCCGCAGGCTCCCGTCTGGTTTTATGTGCTCACGGTGGTGATGGTCTTTGTCGCCTCGGTCTTTTGGTATGGATTGGTCACTTATTTCTTTTCCATCGAGAAAGTGCAGAGGGTCTATCAGCGCTCCAGAAAGATTGCCGATAGAATCTCGGGGGCAATCTTTATATACCTGGGAGCGCGTTTGGCTTTTGTAAGGTCATGATCTTTTTTGCTATGATGAGTTGGATTGGAAACAGTCTGGTAATTAGCATATCCAGGAGAAGTCTACCCCTCCAGGGATTTCTTCAGGAAAGCTGTAGCGTCTTCGGGGTTAATTGCCGGAGACACATAAAAGCCTTGTCCATATTCACACCCCAAATCGGTTAGGATTACCATCGCCTCCAAAGTTTCTATTCCCTCAGCAACAATCTTTTTCTTGAGTTCTTTTGCCATCAAGATAACGGCCTTAATTAAGCTAACTTTA
>JABGQU010000153.1 GCA_018648605.1 Anaerolineae bacterium
GTTGCTTTGACCATCGTATCAGAGAAGACAGGCCAAGAACCAAATGTGGCGGTGAAGAAGAATTTCAGAACCCGCATAGGGTCACCACCGATTATTTTCAATACAATACCGCTAATGATAAAAGCGACGATAACTGAAAGAAGCGATGTCACCGCAGGTAACCATTTGGGATAGTCTGCTGTGCGTTTTTCAAAAATTACTGTGTAGGGGAGATTCATGAATCGCTCCTTTTCATGCCGGTCATCATCAGACCAATTTCTTTTACTTCTGCGTTTTCGGCATCCAGAATGCCCATTACTTCACCTTCGTGTAAAACGGCAATACGGTCGCTAAGTGTAAGCAATTCATCCAACTCTTCAGAAATCAGCAAAATAGCTGTCCCTTCTTCACGCTGAGCTAGCAGCAAGCGCTGAATAGACTCAATTGCGCCTACATCGAGACCGCGAGTGGGCTGCATCGCAACCATTAGTTTGGGATTCGTCGTAATTTCACGCGCCAAGATCACTTTTTGTAAATTGCCGCCCGAAAGTTTGCGTGCCATGGTGGTCACGTTGGGAGCGAGAATATCATAGGCATCTTTCAATCCACGGGCATGGTTGCGTGCCTCTGTAAAATTGATGCTCCAACGATTGCCAATTGGTTCATCACGATAATTCTTCATGATCGTATTTTCAGTGATAGTCATATTCGGAGCAGAACCAACACCAGTACGATCTTCGGGGATGTGAGACACGCCACTCGCGATAGCCTTGCTTGGTTCGTGGTTGGCAACATCTTCGCCATTCATCAGGATACTGCCCTCGCAAGCCCGCAAACCGGTTATTACCTCCGCTAATTCGCTCTGACCGTTACCCGCAACACCCGCAATGCCCAAAATCTCACCCTCACGAACATCTAGCGAGAGATTATTCAACGCACGCACACCTTTATTATTTTGTGCGCTCACGCCGCGTACATCCAAAACGATATCACCTGGCTCTTGCTCTTTCTTCTCTACACTAAAGATGACTTTGCGTCCGACCATCAGTTCGGCGAGCTTTTCACCAGTCAAGCCTTCGATACTGATACCTTCGGCTGTGGCAATACCTTTGCGTAATACGGTAAGACGGTCTGCAACAGTGGTCACTTCGTGAAGTTTATGGCTGATGAAAATGATCGATTTGCCCTGCTCGGTCATTGAGCGCATCGTATTCATCAGCTCGTCAATTTCCTGTGGAGCGAGAACAGCTGTTGGCTCATC
The DNA here is from genome assembly GCA_018648605.1 of Anaerolineae bacterium. Taxonomy (GTDB): domain Bacteria; phylum Chloroflexota; class Anaerolineae; order Anaerolineales; family Villigracilaceae; genus Desulfolinea. The sequence goes on from JABGQU010000153.1 coordinate 1,241, forward strand.
CATGATGAGGATATTTGCGCCGCGATAGAGCGTTTTCAAAATCTCCACACGTTGCTGTTCGCCAACCGATAATTGCCAAATCTTCGCTGTTGGGTCAACGCGTAGACCAAACTGATCTTGTAAATCACGAATTTTCTGATCGTATTTAGGGAGGTCTACGAAGAATTTTGGCTCGTTTAAGCCGAGTAGAATATTCTCTGTTACCGTTTGCGTGGGGACAAGCATAAAGTGCTGATGCACCATACCGATCCCTTTGGCGATAGCATCTTTTGGCGAATTAAAACTGACAGGCTCGCCATGTATCTTGATCGTCCCAGAGACGGGTTTATAAAGCCCCGCGAGGGCGCTCATCAAGGTACTTTTTCCAGCACCATTCTCACCCAAAAGCGCGTGAATTTCACCGTGCTTCAGTGTGAGATTGACCTGGTCATTTGCCAAAACGCCGGGAAAGCGAATGACAATATCTTGCATTTCAACAGCATTGGGGGGAGGAGATGAAGTCATAGGCAAAGCTCCTTTATTGAGTTACAAGTTTAAAGTTGCAGATTGCAAGTTCTCAAGTTACTTAATTACGAACCTTTAGCGAGATTGAAATCTCTGCTGAGACAGGAAGTCTGTTTGCGTGACTTATTATCTCAGCAGAGATTTCATTTCAGGTTTTCCAAAGTCTGATGTCTAACTAAAATCTCAAAAAAAGAAGAGGCGACCCTTCATAGAGCCGCCTCTTCATCATTTAAAAACTAGTCAAGCGAAGGCAATTCAGCGGTGATATTCTCGTTCCACCAATACATGCAGGTTTCGCAAGGAACGCCAAATTGAGCAAAACCATCAAGGTCAAGCTGTTCTAGGCTGACACCGTCTTCGAGGACAACATTGCCCTGATTGTCGGTGATCGGTCCTTTGAAGACGTCGAAGCGGGTGAACTCGCCAGCAAGCATAGCTGCCAAAGTGTCTTCGATCAGAGCCAGGTCTTCAGCAGGAAGTTCAGCTGTGCCGGGCATCATTTCTTCACCTTCCATGAAGCCGAGCAAGCCCATCGCGCCAGAGTCGGCATCGAAATATTCCCAACCGCCAACCCAGGTTCCGTCACGTGATTCTTCAACGATGCGTCCGTAGACAGGACCCCAGTTCCAATACATGGAGGTGAGGCAGGCATCTACAACGCAGTTGCCGCTATAGTCATAAGTGATGCCCCATTTACCTTCGGGAGCAACTTCAGCGGGAGCGGGGGTATCAGCACCAGTCATAACGACTTGTGCGCCACCATCAAAGAGGGAGGATGAAGCTTCTTTTTCGAGGATAGGATCATGCCAGGTGAAGATCCAGCGAACGTCAACTGTACATTCGGGGCAGGTTTCCTGAGCACCTAAGGCGAAAGCGTTACCCAAGCGAAGTTCTTCGGGAATGGGGAAAGTAGCAATATAACCCAGTTTGGGGTTGCCATCCATTTTTGCGCGGGAGCCAGCCAACATACCGGCGAGGTACTTCATATCTTCCATTGCGCCCATCAAGTTACCAAAGTTGGCTTCGTTAGATTTGAAACCACTGATGTGAATGATGTCAACATCGGGGAACTCGTCTGCAACAACTTCAGAGGCATCCATATAGCCAAAGGAGGTGGTGAAGATCACATCGAAACCTTTGCGTGCCAACGAGCGGATTACCTGCTCGGCATCGGCGCCTTCAGCAACGATCTCAACATAGGCTGTGTGAACATCAGCAACGTTCTCTTCAACCCACATACGACCAACATCGTGTGCCTGAGTCCAACCGCCATCATCGTGGGGTCCAACGTAGACGAAAGCAACATTATATTTGCCTTCTTCAACGGTCGGAATTTGATAAGCACCCTCTTCAGCGGGAACTTCTTCAGCAGCGGGAGCCTCTTCGGCTGCGGGGGCTTCTTCAGCTGCAGGAGCTTCGGCGCCACCACCACATGCAGAAAGCACAAAAGCGGCGATCAATAAAACACTTAGGAACCACAAATTTTTCTTATTCATTTCTACTCCTTGAAATTAGATAGATCGGAAATTTCGAACAACATTTTGATTTAGGTATGTAATTTTTACGCTTTACGGTGATCCTCCTTTCAGACTTCATTTATTATACAGGATAAAGCCTTTAGATGTTTTTACGACTGTTAGAAATCCTCTCTAGAGAGGACAAAGAGCCCTAATTTTATTGGCAGCCTATTTCACTTCTCATATCGAGAAGGCTACGTTCTTTTTCTAAATTATTAGGGGCGTTTTTTTCAATACGCTCCCAAAGTGAACATAAAAGCGGTTGCATATAGGATCGAGAAACCCGATACGCACGCAGGGAGAGTTGCTCTGCCTGCGCCCAGTCTCCTGTAAGCGCGTAGCCTTCGATAAAAACGAAATTCTCCGTTGGATCATTGGGGTGGTCTCCCGAGCCAAAAGCCTGGGCGCCCAAGCGGACTACTTCATCCCAATTGCTGTGCTGGCGGGCTAAATCTGCTTTCTCAAAATAATAGCACCAGCCGTGTTTCGGTTCGGGCGTGTAAATATCGGGCATACTTGGTTGACCCTCGTCCAGGATCAAATGAGGGCGCGAGAATGATGCCGCATCCCGTACGAGAAGATCAGAGATAAATTTATTTTCAGAATCAATTTCAGGATCAACGATGTGCAAACATCCTGGTGGTGAGAAGTTGATCAAAACCATTTGTGAAGTATTGCCATGAAATTCTCCGGCAATAAAATCGTGCGTGAGCGGTTGATTCTCTACGAGCTTTTCTCCTTCAATACCAAAACGCGTGCGCGGATAAAAGAGCATATAGGGAATGTTTTCAGCGGTTGCGTCGGGGGCATAGATCCAATTGAGGGGCGCACTGAGAGAGTTATCGGCGTAGAATTTGAGCGCGCCTTCGTTGAGCAAGATCAGCGTATCTTCTTCGAGGGCGGGGACACGCCACGAAAGTTGCCAAAAGAAATTCTTTTGCACATTCCAATCGCGGCGGAATTCATCTGCCCACAAGAATTGTCGTCCGGCAGAAAAGGCGATCAATAATACAAGAAGGATATTTTTTAAGTTTTTATTCAGAATGAGGCTAGATACGCCTACCAACGTGAAGACACTGCCAAAAATGAAGGGCAGTGTTGCACGGTTGGCGGGAAATTCTAACGAAACAGGAAGGTCGGTTAACCAGAAAGGAATACCTGCGAAGAGGGCAGAAACCAAGCCAATAGCCAGTAGTGTTCTGGCTTCTGTTTTGTTCTTTGTTTTGTCCTTCTTTCTCAACAGTGGGAAGACAAGGGCAAAGAGTGTCCCAATGATAACGAGATAAATGGCAATCGTTACTTTGCCTTGTAAAGCAAAATCGGGCGGGATAAAGGCTTGCCCCCAGGCAGCAATGAGTGTTGTCCACAAGCTGAGGAAAACGGTTTGGATGAGTTCGATGAGCGTGAGAAAAGGCGCTGCTTTTAGTCCGTCTAGCAGGCTGTAGGCGTAGACTTGATTGTTAAAGAGGAGGGTACGTCCAGCTACTCCAGCGAGGAAGATGGTGAAATAAGGGAGCCAAGCCGAAAAGGCGCGGCGTATCCGCTCTTTTTTTGTGGAAATCTCTTGAAGGGCAAACCACAGCAGGAGGGGGCGAATTAGATCGAGAGCGAAGAAATATTCTCCCATAATGAGATTGGCTGCTGAGGCGAATAATGCGAGAAGGGTGATGAGCCATGCGAGGCGTGGATGGTGCAGCGTCCACAACATGCTGAAGAGCGAAAAAAGAAAAAGGGTATAAACCGTGAAATGATAGCCGTAAACGAAGGAAACGGATTGTTGATTGAAACCGGGGTAAAGTAGAAAAAGTAAGCTGGTAGTAAGAGCCAGGCGTTTTCGACCAGGGAAAAGTTGCTGTATGATACCCCAAATGAGCAGGCTGCTAAGCCAACGCCAAAAGAGCGCGATGATTTGCCAAGGGAAGGGCGTATGTGGGATGAAGCGTGTAAGAAAGCCATACCAAACTCCCCAGGCTGGGCGATTGGTTGAGAAATATTGCGTAAGCGCTTCTTGTCCTAGTTCATAGCGGATCCAACTGATGGGGAGGTCATCCCAGTAGAATCCAAGCTGAGAGGCGAGGATGCCGTAGGCCAGCGCTGTAATAGCTGCCAGAATGATAGGAGGGGATTTTAGAAAGCCGGAAATACGTTTCATAAATAAATAGGGGCGAGTCTTAAACTCGCCCCTATAAGAAAGGAAACTATGGAAGAACCCAGGTGCCAGTTTCGCCATTGAGCGCGCGCTGGATATTGGGGGGATCAGTAATGAGGGCTTTTTTGCCACCTTCTTTAAGGAATTTGACAATAGCCTGTACTTTGGGCAACATACTGCCGGGGGCGAAGTGACCTTCTGCAATGTATTGCTCTGCTTCTGCGACGGTCATTTCATCAAGCCATTTTTCATTTTCTTTGCCGAAGTTAAGGGCAACTTTTTCAACTGCTGTCGAAATGATGAGCAGATCTGCGTCGAGATTGTTGGCAAGCAAACCGGATGCAAAATCTTTGTCGATGACTGCTTCAACGCCGTGCAGGTTGCCATTTTCTTTCTCTACAACGGGGATACCGCCACCACCAACCGCGATGACGGAGAAGCCTGCATCGACCAGTTCTTTGATAGCATCTACTTCGACGATATTCATCGGCAAAGGTGAAGGCACAACACGTCGCCAGCCGCGACCAGCATCTTCGACAAAAGTTTGCCCCAGAGCCACACGTTCTTTAGCCGTTTCTTCATCGAGGAAGGAGCCGACGGGTTTGGCAGGTTTCTGGAATGCCGGGTCATCTGCGCTGACTTCAACTTGTGTCACAACGGTAACAGCTTGTTTCTTCATGCCGCGTTTTTTGAACTCGTTGCGCAGGGCTTTTTGTCCCATATAACCGATTGCGCCCTGGGTATCTGCACCACAATAATCCATGGGAACGGGGTGAAGTTCTTTTGCAGCGAGTTCAGACCGACGCAGGATAAATCCAACTTGGGGACCGTTACCATGCGTGATGACAACATCCCAGCCATCTTGGATCATTCCGGCAATATGCCCCATCGTTTCTTTGATGGCATCAAACTGATCGGGAATTGATTTTTTTGTTTTATCTACAATTAAGGCATTGCCGCCAATAGCGACAACAGCAACTTTTTTCTCTGCCATAGATTTACCTCATCGTCAAAGCCATAACGGCTTTTTGAGCGTGCATACGGTTTTCAGCCTGGTCAAAGACGACCGAGTTGGGGCCATCCATAACTTCGCTGGTGACTTCAATATCGCGGTCAGCAGGAAGCGGGTGCATATAAATTGCATCCGGCTTCGCCAAATCCATTTTGCGCTGGTCAGTGATCCAGCTCTTATATTTATCTTGAAGAACTTTGCCTTCGGCAGGATCTTGGGTGGTCATTAGCGGACCCCAGGATTTTGCGTATACAACATCTGCATCTTTGAAAGCGGCTTCCATATCATCGGTGACTTCAAAACCGGCACCGGCGATACGCGCTTGTTCCTTGGCTTGCTCCATGATCTCAGGCATTAACTGGAACTCAGGCGGATGCGCGAGAACCACGTCAAGACCGAAGCGCGGCATCTGCAAAACAAGCGACTGCGGTACAGAAACTGGTTTAAGATAAGAAGAAGCATAAGCCCAAGAAACAACCATCTTCTTGCGTCTTAGATTACGACCTTTTTTCTCGATGATGGTCATAATATCAGCCAAGCATTGGTGCGGATGGTAAATTTCACATTGCATGTTGAGCACAGGAACGCGGGATGCGCTGGCTACCAAGTTGAGATAACGGTTACCAATGCCCCAATCCACGTGGCGAATGGCGATGCCGTCGAAATAGCGACCGAAAATCTCGCCCATTTCTGTCTCGGTATCACCGTGAGAGATTTGCGTGGTGCGGCTTTCGATGAAAGCTGCGTGTCCACCCAGTTGAGCCATACCAGACT
>JABGQU010000154.1 GCA_018648605.1 Anaerolineae bacterium
TCCTTTCAACAATTAGGATAACCCATTTACACATGAAATCTTACACCCTCTTTTTTATCCTAACGGGTGGTGTTGTTTTCTGGTGGCGAGTACTTAATCGAAATCATTTTTTTGATTAGATAGATCACTTGATACCCCAAATAGCATAGCAGTTTCCGCCTTGTTCTTTAGCAGCATATAAGGCTTTATCCGAATATTTCATTATTGTTTTGCCTGTTCGGCCATTGGATGGATACCAAGCAATGCCGATACTGATTCCAACCGTAATTTTCTGTTTACCCACTACAATTGGCTCTTGGACAATCTTCAAAACACGATTGGCAAGAGTTTTGATATCTTGGTTACTCTTGGCTTGTGTAGCAAGCAAAACGAACTCATCTCCCCCAAGACGTGCAATTGTGTCTGTGTCCCGAAGTAATCCAGTTAGCCGTTTTGCAATTGACTTTAATACTATATCGCCAGCATGATGCCCATAGGTATCATTAATCTGCTTGAATGCGTCTAGGTCTAAAGTCATCAATGCTGTTCTTGTCTTCGTTCGCTTAGCTAGATATATGTTTTGATTGATCCGATCTCTGAGTAATATCCGATTAGGTAATCCTGTTAATTGGTCATGCGTTGCCAATATTTCTGCTTTTTCATACTGTTTAGTCAGAATAGCAAGTTCGGTGTTGGCAAGGGTTAACTCTGCTGCCCGTTTTCTTTTCTCACTTACCTGAAAAGCAAGCTCGTTGTTGGCAAGAACCAACTCTTCTGCCCGTTTTCTCTTCTCATCTTCCTGGAAAGCAAGTTCGTTGTTGGCAAGGGTTAACTCTTCTGCCCGCTTTCTTTTCTCACTTACCTGAAAAGCAAGTTCGTTGTTGGCAAGGACTAACTCTTCTGCCCGTTTTCTCTTCTCATCTTTCTGAAAAGCAAGTTCTTTGTTGGCAAGGGTTAACTCGTCTGCCCGTTTTCTTTTCTCATCTTCCTGAAAAGCAAGTTCGGTGTTGGCAAGGACTAACTCTCCCTTAAGTCTCCTCACCTTACGTTGTTCAGTTTTTATACTCATGGGTTGTTCGCCTTTTTCTTTCAAAGAAAACGCCTATGGAGTGATAAGCGTAAATCCTAATGCAATATTTCCAACCCAACGTGTGTTTATACGGCCTAGTTGCCACTAGGTGACATTTCGTAATTACTTATGGGCGGCATTTTTGCCGTATATCCTTGCGGACACTCTCTAATGTCCTAAAAATAAACGACGGGTTTTACAGCATTACTTACACTATATCACCTTTAATGAGAACATTTGTACAAGAACATGTTCTCATTGTTTTCACCCACTAAAAGTTTGAATATTTGAACAGAGAGCAACTCCGATATATGCGAGTAAAAGAAGTGAGAATGGCATATGAGGGCTTTTATTTAGTCTCTAAAAAACACGGGCTTAGTTATTAAAACCCTTACCCTAAAAAGCAAACTGCACATTGTCAGATGTTGCGGCTCCTTTAACAAAAGAAACCGAGCATCCTGGAGATGCTCGGTTTCTTGCTTTCTACAAACTAAATCTCTACGCTACAACAGCGTCCTTCACGAAGGCCGCGCCCTGATCCATCGCTTCAAAGTTGAGCGGGAGGGTCTTTTGGTGGCGAGCGGGGAGATGCTCTTTGAGCGATTTCTTGACTACGTCGAGGGGCAGGATCTTTTCGGAGGCCAGCAGCGCGCCGACCATGATCATATTGGTCAGGCGCGGGTTGCCGATGGCTTCCGCCATACGCGCAGCGGGGATATAAATACCGCGCACATCGGTGCGATCCATTTCGCGGTTGATGAGCGAGGCATTCGCCAGCATCAAGCCGCCGGGTTGCATGAGCCGCTCATATCTGTCCAACGAGGGGAGATTCATAGCAATTACGGCGCTGGGATTACGCGTCAGGGGTGAACCAATTTCTTCATCCGAGATCGTTACGGTGCAGCGGGCAGTGCCGCCACGCATCTCCGGTCCGTAGGAGGGAATCCATGTGACGTGCTTGCCTGCATCCAATGCGGCATACGCCAAAACCTGACCCGCAAAAAGGGTGCCTTGTCCGCCAAATCCTGAAATGATGATACTTTTTTCCATAGGTATTCTCCTGCGCAGTCTCTGAGCGGAGGCGATGCTGGGGGCTGAGTAGGGCGTAGCCCATGTCGAAGCCCAGTGTCGGTGTAGTCGAAGAGCGGTTTTGCAAACGCCGTCCTTCGTCTGCGCTCCGCTCCGCTCAGGAACTGGAATATTCCTCTATACTTTCAACTTCGCTACTTCGGGGATGACTTTGTAGTCATCGAGCGGGAAGTAGGGAACCATTTTGTCGCGGACGAAATGTAGGGCCTCAGCGGGGGTTATACCCCAGTTGGTCGGGCAGGAAGAGAGCAACTCGACGATGGCGAAGCCCAAGCCGTGTTCTTGCACTTCAAAAGCGCGCCGGATGGCTTTCTTCGATTTGCGAATATGTGCGGCGTCGTGCAAACTCTGGCGCACAACATAGCTGGCACCATCGATGGTCGAGAGCATTTCTGCCATGCGGATGGGGTAGCCAGAGACCTCTACATCGCGTCCCAGCGGGGAGGATGTGGTCTTCATACCGGGCAGGGTGGTCGGTGCCATTTGTCCGCCGGTCATGCCGTAAATGGCATTGTTGATAAAGATAACGGTGATATTCTCGCCGCGAATGGCAGCGTGGATGATCTCCGCCATACCGATGGATGCCAGATCGCCATCGCCCTGATAGGTGTAGACGGTGTTCTCAGGGCGAACGCGCTTGATACCGGTCGCCATCGCGGGCGCGCGTCCGTGCGCCGCTTCCACGAAATCGTGGTTGAAATAATCATAGGCAAAAACCGAGCAGCCTACCGGCGCTACGCCGATCGCCTTCTCGCGGATGCCCATCTCGTCCAGCACTTCTGCCACCAAACGATGTGCCGTGCCGTGCGTACAGCCCGGACAGTAGTGCGTGGTGGTCGTCGTTAGCGACTCGGGACGTTCGTAAACAACATTCAATTCAACTTTTTCCATCGCCATTATTCACCTCTCTTTAAAACAATACCAACAAAGTTAGCAATGATTCCGCGAGGAGCATGCTTTTGCGACGAAGCGGTCTCACCATTCAGAAGATTGCTTCGGCGGTAAAACTGCCTCGCAAAATCATATAAGCATGAGTATTTCATAACCATCACTCACCCCTCGCAATGCGCTCTTCAAGGCGCTCAAGCCACTGGACACGCTCCATCCCATCGGGAATCTCTTCGTCATTTTCGTTGACGCGACGAATCTCATCCAAAACTTCTTCAGGGAAGGGAGTCACGCCACCCATACGGCCGTAATACTCAATCGGAACGCGCCCGGCAACGGCTTGCTTCACATCTTGGAGCATCATCCCGGAGTTCATCTCTACCACTAAAATCCGTTTAACACGCTTGCTGAGGTCCTCGATCGCCTGCCGTGGGAAAGGCGCCAATGTGATCGGACGGAACAAGCCAACCTTGACACCCTCTTCACGAGCAGTCTTAACCGCTGAAAGGCAAACGCGCCCCGCTACACCGAAACTGATGACCGCAATATCGGCATCATCCAGCTCATATTCCTTGTAGCGGATCTCGTTTTTCTCGACTTCCAGCCAACGTTTCAGCAAACGGATATTGGTTACTTCTTCATCGGGCGGGTCAATATAAATGGATGTCAAGATATTCGGGTCGCGGTCTTTTGCGCCGCTAACTGCCCACTCAGGCGGTACTTTGCGCAACTCACGCATCGGGGGCAATTCAGCAGGTTCCATCATCTGACCAAGATTACCATCCACAACGATGTAGACCAACGAGAGATATTTGTCCGCAAGATCGAATGCAAGCGTGATATAGTCGATCGCTTCCTGCACAGTCGCGGGTGCCAGCACAATGGGGTAGTAATCCCCATGCCCGCCACCCTTGACCATCTGGTTATAGTCACTCTGTGACGGGGCAATATTCCCCAAGCCAGGACCGCCGCGCATCACGTTCACTACCACTGCCGGCACTTCCGTCCCCGCGATGTAGGAGAGCGCTTCCGACATCAAGCTCACGCCCGGGCCGGATGTCGCCGTTAACGTGCGTTTGCCTGCACAAGCTGCGCCATAAACCATGTGGATCGCGGCGATCTCACTCTCCGCTTGCAGGAAGGCACGCCCGAGAGCGGGCATGCGTTTTGCCATATATTCGAGAAACTCACTGGCGGGGGTGATCGGGTAACCGAAGAAACCTTCCACACCCGCACGCACTGCTGCTTCTGCAAATGCTTCGTTCCCTTTAAGTAATTCTTTTGCCATTGGGTAGAAACTCCTATATCTGAACCGCCGAGAAGCCAAGTTTTCTCTGCAATTTTTAAAAACTCTTGGCGTTCTCTGTGTCTTGGCGGTTAGTTTATTTCATTAAGCCGCTTTCACTCTGGGCTTCTTTGCTTCGCGATAAACCGTGATCGCTGCATCTGGGCAGACTACAGCGCAGATCACACAACCGGTGCAACCTTCTGAGATGAGCATCGCGGGGTGATACCCTTTGGGCGTAAGATGCTCCATATCCAATGCGATCACATTTTGTGGACAAGCATCCACGCAGAGCGCACATCCTTTACAGTGCATTTCGTTGACTTCGATCGTGCCTTTTAGAGCCATAAGTTGAAACTCCTTAAAATAAAGTTGAGTATTCTTTTTTTCTCACCATAGAGAACACGGAGTTCACAGAGTTTTTGTTTCTAAAACATTTCTCTGTGCTCTTTGTGCGCTCCGTGGTAAAAGGTTTTTAGAGAAAAAAATAGGGTAGGACTATGCCTACCCTATAAATGTGTTTATTCCAGCCGGAGCGCAATAATCTCAGCTATGTCTAGGACTTTAAGCTCGCTGCCATCTACTTTGGCAGCATCTTCCATCATGGTTAAACAGAAGGGGCAACCAACAGCCAAGGTATCAGCACCGCAGCCTTCGGCTTCGGCAAAGCGTGTTTCGCTAACGGCTGCATCGCCGTGTTCTTCTTCTTTCCACATTTGCGCACCACCCGCACCACAGCAGAAGGATTTTGCGCCGCTATTGGGCATTTCGATCATATTAAGAGCAACACCCTTAAGTGCGTTGCGAGGCGCATCGTAAACTTCATTATGTCGTCCAAGATAGCAGGGATCGTGGAAAGTAACACTTTCCTGTCTTTCTACATCTTTCAGGTTAAGCTTGCCTGCTGCGATCAACTCTTCGATAAATTCGGTGTGGTGGATAACTTCATATTCACCGCCAAAAGCAGGGTACTCATTCTTTAAAGTGTGCAAACCATGTGGGCAGGTCGTCACGATCCGTTTGATACCAAACTCGTTGATAAGCTCAACATTCGCTGTTGCCAACTCGAAAAAGAGATACTCGTTCCCCGCACGGCGAGCGGAGTCACCGCAGCAGGATTCGTTCTCACCTAGCACAGCGTAGTTCACGCCAGCCGCCGCCAATATCTTGGCAAAAGCTTGCGCCGTTTTCTGCGCACGCGCATCGGTGGAGGGAGCACAGCCGACAAACCATAAAATATCCGGCTCAAAATTCTCTTCGATGGTGGGCACTTTGGTATCGAAATCGTCAGTCCATTTCATGCGATCAGTTGGCGGAACACCCCAAGGGTTCATATTCCTTTCCATACCGCGAAATGCCGGTTCAAATTCCTTCGGGAAGGCGTTGTCCATCAAAACGAGACCGCGTCGAATATCGAGTATGTCCCGCATCGGTTCGTTTCCAACCGGGCAAATATCCACACAGGCGCCGCAGGCCGTACACGCCCAAACCGCTTCAGTCGGCAGGAGCAAGCCCATCAAATTGGGGCTGTCTTCGCCCTTTGCAAATTCCGCACCGTGATGCTTAATATAATAACGTTTGTTGATCTCCAGCGCAGCAGGTGACAAAACTTTGCCGGTGTTATATGCCGGGCAAATTTCTTGGCAGCGGTAGCACATAATGCAGGCGTAAGCATCGGTAATTTGCTCCCAGCCGAGATCGGCGAGGGTGGATGCACCAAATTGTTCGATGCTCTCGTCGTCAAAATCCAGTTTGCCCAATTCGCCGATCGAGCGACGTTCGGGTTTTAATAAAAAGTTGACGGGGGCAAAGAAAAGATGGATATGTTTGGAGGAGGGGAAATAGGGGAAGAAGGCGAGGATCAAGCCGAGGGCGATCCAGAAGGAAGCGTGCTGCATGACGACGAGCGTGCCGTGCGACGCTCCCGACCATAGGCTTGCTACCGCGCTGGCGAAAGGCTGCCAGGTGTCAGCACCTTCTGCCGCAAGAAGAAAGGACTCGCCGAGGAAACGAAAACCGACATGAAGAAAGATAAATACGCCAACAATTGCCGAGTCACGCGGGATAGCCTTGCGAGCATCTGCGTCGAGCATCACGTTTGCGCGTGTGCCTAATTCAACAGGCTTCACGACGAAGCGCCGCACCATCAAATAGATCATCCCAACCAGCACACCGACGGAGAGAATATCTGCACCGAAGCGATAGATATTACCGAGTGTGCCTGTGCCCAGGAAATGAAAATCGGGAATGTAGGCTTGGAGCACATCCCCGAGATTGACGAGCATATAGTAGGTGAAGCCCCAGCCCACAAAAGCGTGGAAAAGGCTGGCAGTAAAACGCAAACGGAAGACCGGCTGAAAACTCAGTACCTTGTAAATAGTCTCGCCAATACGTTTCTTGGCTAAATTCCAGTCGGGCTTGCCTTGACCACGTCCAATAATAGCAAGCATCCGTTGAACACCGTTCCACGTGTAGAACATGGATACAGCAACCGCTACGATGAATAATATCTTTTCAACAAGTGTGAGCATTTCTCCTCCAGAGACGATCGCGATATTGCCCCGTTTTGGGAAATCAGGCAACGCGGGACTCTAAAAGTCTATCATGCGAAGCCTTTTTCACAGGATGACGAATATCCGTTTTTTTGTGTGAGAGAGTTAATGATGGGGTTTGGTAAGTGGGGAGATTAAAAGCGTATTGACAACAAGATATGTTAAGTGTAACATATGTTTGTTGTAACTATATGAGTAAGCAGGGCGATTGCATCTAAATTGAGGTAAAAATAGCTATCTTGCAAACAGGAGA
>JABGQU010000155.1 GCA_018648605.1 Anaerolineae bacterium
TTAACCTGTGCGACTTACTCCGTTTAAGGTGTTCGGCTTGCCCCGTTTTATGCACGCAAATCCGCGTTCTGCTTTTCTCTAATTCCTAATCCCCAATTACCTGCTCTCAAAAATCAAATCCAGGTCGGCTCTTCGTAGCCGCCAAAGACATCTTTCATTACATTGATGATCTCGCCGAGGGTGGCGTAGGCGCGCACAGCATCGATGATGTAAGGCATCGTATTGTCAGTACCTTCGCAGGCGTTACGGAGCTCGTTGAGCGTTTTCTCAACCTGCTCGTTATCGCGCGTTTCGCGGATGTCGTTCAGGCGCGCAACCTGACGGTCATAGCCTTCGGGGTCAAATTCGAGAATGGGAACGGTAATCGGTTTGTCATCTTTGTAGGCATTCACGCCCACCATGCGACGCACATTCTCGTCGATCTCGCGTTGGTAGCGGTAGGCGGCATCTGAAATTTCGCTCTGGAAGAAGCCTTTGTCAATGGCAGGTAACATACCACCCAAATCTTCGATGCGGCGGAAATAGTCATACACCTGCGCTTCGATCTTATTGGTCTGTGCCTCAACGAAAAAAGAACCACCCAGCGGATCAATCGTATTCGTCACGCCCGATTCTTCAGCGATGATTTGCTGCGTACGCAAGGCAATCGTGACGGCTTCTGCCGATGGCAGTGCCAGCGCTTCATCAAGGCTGTTGGTGTGCAGCGATTGTGTGCCACCGAGCACGCCCGCCAGGGCTTGGAGCGCGACGCGCACGACATTGATTTCGGGTTGTTGGGCTGTCAGCGATGCGCCCGCCGTCTGGGTATGAAAACGCATCAGCCACGAGCGCGGATTCTTTGCCCCGAAGGTCTCTTTCATCTCGCGTGCCCAAATGCGGCGTGCCGCGCGGAATTTGGCGATCTCTTCAAAGAAATCGTTATGTGAGTTAAAGAAGAGTGAAAGACGCGGGGCAAAATCGTCAATATCCAGACCACGCTCGAGCGCCCAACGAACGTACTCAAAGCCATCAGCCAATGTAAATGCTAATTCCTGCGCGGCGGTCGAGCCCGCTTCGCGGATATGGTAACCCGAGATGCTGATCGTATTCCACTGCGGCAGGTCGCTCGTGCCGAATTCGATGGTGTCGGTTACGAGGCGCATCGAAGGCTCAGGCGGGAAAATATATTCTTTTTGAGCAATATATTCCTTGAGAATATCGTTCTGGAGCGTACCGCGTAATTGTTCGCGTTTGACGCCTTTTTTCTCGGCTGCCACAATATACATCGCCCAGATGATCGCAGCAGGCGAGTTGATCGTCATACTCGTCGAGACTTTATCCAAGGGAATGCCATCTAGCAGAATCTCCATATCACGCAGAGAGGAGATGCCTACGCCGCATTTACCAAATTCGCCGAGTGCTTCGGATGCGTCGCTATCATAGCCCATCAGGGTGGGCAGATCGAAAGCGATCGAGAGTCCTGTTTGCCCCTCGCTGAGAAGATACTTGAAGCGGGCGTTCGTCTCCTCGGCTGTGCCAAAACCCGCGAACATGCGCATTGTCCAGAGTTTGCCACGGTGCATGGTTGGATGAACGCCGCGCGTAAAGGGGTACTCGCCGGGCAAGCCCAAATCACGTTCGTAGTCGAAGTCCGGGATATCAGCGGGCGTATAAAGCCGTTCGATTTCCTCTGATGATGTCGTAATGAATCTGTCTTGTCGCTCCGGAAAACGGGTTATAGAGGCCTTTAACATGCCATCTTCCCACTTCGCGATAGATTCTTTCAGTTGTGCAGTTTTCTTGGCGTCGTACATGCGAACTCCTTTGGCTGGAAGTCTCGTTTCTCCCCTCCCCGTTTATAGGGGAGGCAGGGTGGGCAATTGGCAAAAATTATAGCACGGCTGGTATACTAGCGAGAATTAATCAGCTTGGTTTTCAGTAATTCCAAATAAAAACCCTAAAAGCAACGCTCTGCGTTGCGATAATGTATCTGCCCAAACGGAACGCAGAGCGTTCCCGTTAGGAAAGACGAAATTGGAGAAATTATGGCACACTATAAACTCGCTTTTCTTGGCTTTGGCAATGTCGGACGCGCACTGGCAAATTTGATGATGCGCAAAGAAAAGGAACTCAAAGAAAAACACGATATCACCTTTTCGGTGACCGGCATCGCCACAGGGCGGCATGGTTCGCTCATCAACCCGAACGGCGTTGATCCTTTTGGCGCACTGGAATTATTGCGTTCTTCGCGCTCATTGAGTTTGCTGACCCGAGTGCCCGTAAATTCTTCACTCGATTTCATTCGAAAATGCGAAGCAGATGTGCTTTTCGAAAATACTTCTGTCGATCACGAAACTGGGCAGCCAGCCATCGACCATATCAAAACCGCGCTGGGATTGGGAATGCACGTCTGCACCGCCAATAAGGGTCCCATCGTTCACGCTTATCAGGAATTGCAGGATCTAGCGCGGGAAAAGGGTGTCAAGTTCCTGCATGAATCGACCGTAATGGACGGCGCGCCGATCTTTTCGCTCTTCCGCGAAGCGATCCCCGCCTCCAACTTGCTCTCGTTTAAAGGAATTTTAAACTCGACCACAAATCTGATCCTGACCCGCATGGAAAAAGGTGACAGCTTCGACGAGGCTGTCCGCCATTGTCAGGATGTCGGCATCGCAGAGACCGATCCCTCCGGCGATGTAGACGGCTGGGATGCAGCCATCAAAGTGGCAGCCCTGACTACCGTACTGATGGGCATTCCGCTCAAACCGCAAGACGTAGACCGCGAAGGCGTTCGCGCCATCACCCCGGAAATGGTGGCTGATGCCAAAAAAGATGGCAATCGCTATAAATTGATCTGCTCCGCCGAGCGCGATGGCGACAGCGTCAAAGCCCGCGTTGCGCCAGAACTGATCCCCAGCACCTCCCCTATTTTTAGTGTAGAGGGAACGAGTTCCATTGTCGAATTCAAAACCGACGTCTTGGGCGATCTCTCCATTGTGGAAAAAGACCCTGGCCCGCATACCACGGCCTACGGGCTGCTGGCAGATTTTGTAAATGCAGTGAAATGAAAAGAACACAAAACTCCGCGCTTTCAATATCGCGGAGTTTTTTTGATGTGGTACAAGACGAAGAAAAGTTTTATAGATTAGAATACCCAACAGAATGTTAGATAAATTCATCAACTACTTCAATCTTGATTTCTGGGTGCTTTGGGGACTAGCCGCACAGAGCTTTTTTTTCTTGCGCCTTATCATCCAATGGCTACGTTCAGAAAAAGAGCAGAAAACCATTGTCCCGCTCAGTTTTTGGTGGCTCGGCATTCTCGGCGCGCTGATGCTCGGCGTCTACGCCATCGTGCGCCGCGACCTTGTCTTTATCATCACATCGCTACTGCAACTCGTCATCTATTCACGCAATTTCTCTATCGCACTCAAATCCAGAGGGCAGGCTTCCATTGAGTAACGACGAGATCGTCTACGGCAATTACGAAGATAAATACAACGCCACAAACCCCATTTCAAAAATGCTGATGCGCGGCTTTTTGCGTGCCTTTCACAACAATCTACACAACCTGCCAACCGATCTGCAATCCATCTGCGAAGTTGGTTGCGGCGAAGGGGAACTGCTCAAACGCCTCCATACACGCTTCCCGCAAGCTCTACTCTCAGCGACCGATCTTTCTCCTGATGAAGTAGATGAAGCGAAAACGAACTGTGCCGGCATCCCGATCAACTTCTCCGTTCAAAATGCTCAGCAATTGGACGCTTACGCCGACTCATCCTTCGACCTTGTGGTTTGCTGCGAGGTTCTCGAACATCTGCCTGATCCCGAACGTGGTTTGCATGAGTTGTGGCGCATCAGCAGCAAGTATGTGCTTGTCTCCGTACCGAACGAACCGATCTGGCGGATGCTAAATCTCGCGCGTGGCAAATACATTAGGCATTGGGGCAATACCCCCGGGCATCTCAATCATTGGACGATCTTGCAGTTTCCCAAATTTCTACAAAACACACCTTTCACCCCCGTTAAAGAAAGCTATCCGCTACCCTGGCAAATGGTTCTTTTGGAGAAAAGATAGCCATGAAAGTTATCATCCAGATCCCTGCCTATAATGAGGAGGGTTCCCTTCCCATCACCTTGCGGCAGTTGCCTCGTCAACTAAATGGCGTAGATGAGGTCGAGTGGTTGATCATCAACGACGGGAGTCGGGATGAAACAATTAGTGCCGCCATTGCCGAAAATGTAGACTATGTGATCTCACACCGTAGCAATTTGGGGCTCGCGCAAGCTTTCCTTTCCGGGATGACGGCAGCGCTTCATTTTGGGGCGGATATCATCGTGAATACCGATGCTGATAATCAGTACAATGCAGAAGACATCCAAAAGCTGATCGACCCGATTATTCAGGAAAAGGCAGAATATGTGATCGGCACGCGTCCAATTAAAGATATTGCGCATTGGTCGCCGCTCAAAAAGCGTTTGCAATTCTTGGGTAGTTGGGTGGTACGCAAAGCCGCCAAAGCAAACGTAGACGATGCCCCCAGCGGATTCCGCGCCCTAACGCGCGCAGCAGCAATGCGCCTGCATGTTTTCAATCGCTATACCTATACAATAGAGACGATCATTCAAGCCGGACATATGCATATCCCCATCCTTTGTGTACCGATCCGTACCAATAAAGAGATGCGCCCCTCGCGCCTGATCTCGAGTGTGACGAGATATTTACAGCGCTCATCTTCAACGATCATCCGCAGCTTTATCACGTATGACCCACTGCGTTTTTTCCTGATCCCCTCGGGAACATTACTCTTCGCCACTTTTGTGATCGGCGTGCGCTATCTCTATTTTAATGCCATCGGTGAGGGGACGGGGCACGTTCAATCGCTCATTCTTGCTTTAGCCATTTTTGTACTTGGCACGGCACTCTTAATTGTTGGCTTGCTTGCTGATCTGATCTCTGTAAACCGCCAGCTTCTTGAGGGAGTAGATTATCGCTTGAAAAACTTGGAATTGCAAAAGGACAGCACCAAAACGACGGAAAAACAAGTCTTTAACCGCGCTTATTTGACTTATCGAAAAAAGTAAGTGCCAGATTTTGCTGAGTAGGGCGCATAAAAAAATACAAGGTGAGCAAGAGCATTGGCAGGGGGTAAAAATCTAAAAAATAGATCAACCTTCCATTAACCACCCAACTCCTTCCTGCCAAGAAGAAAACCCAGCTTAGCGGGATCCAAAGCAATAAAACCCCACCAAGCAGAGACTCTCTAATATTCATTTTTTTGCTACCGAACCAAAGCAATAAAACCACAGCCGGAAGCATAGCAACATAATTACTTTTCGCTGAGGTAATGCCAGTAAAAGGCATTAGGATAAAGATAAGCGTACTTGCCCAAAACAGGGCAGAGAAATCTTTTGCATAATAAAACTTTAAGATGTAAAAAATAACCAAAAGACTGATCAGGCTCAATACCCAAGCAATCATATTTGCAGTGGAGGCTGGCATCCAATAACTTAAAATTGCACGCGGCGTGCTAGGGCTGGCAACCCCTGTATACGTGGTTAGGTCGGTAACGAACTCTACAGCCCAACTTGGCTGTAAGAGAAAAGACATCCCTAACAGAAAGACCAAGCTTATCGCGGAAGAAGAGATGATCTTCCAACGCCGTGTTGAAAAAGCCCAGAGCCAAACTAATGCAAAAAACAAAACCACTAATTGGGGCTTGATCGTTGACAACGCTAAAAATATTCCTCCCCACACATCTTTTTCACGCGAAATAAAAAACAACGCCAGCACAGCAAAGAATGCCGCCAAACTGGAGGGATTGCCATCTACAAGTGCTTGTGCAAAATCAGCCGGAAAAAGCGCAAAAAGAATTAACGCTGGCAAAAGAAATTTCGTCGGCGTAAATTTGATCATTTTCAGGATCAAAAAGACGATCCCTAAATGGGCTAACTCCATCAGCGTCATCCATGCTGCACGAGCGAGCAAGAAATTTCTTGTTAGGGCAAAAGGGAGAAAAGCACCCATTGTGTAATAGGGATAAGCAAAAATACCCGGTGTTTCATCTTCCTGATGCGCATGCCCATGATGCATCAACTCAACCTGATACTCAACCTCGGCGCTATAAGGATTGTCATAACCTTCAAATGCAACTAATCTTGTCGGTAGCCAACGATACAAAAAGTCGGAACCACCTGGTTCAGCTTTTGCAAAACGATAATTCCCCCAAAATAAAAGCCCGGCAAAAGCAATGACTAAAAGAAATACCATAAAAATTTCTTTGGTTTTTGCTTTTTTATTCACCATTATCATCTCCTATTATGTATATTTTCCTCTTCTCTAATAAAAGACATAAAGATCTCTACAATTGCAGGGTCAAAATGTTTTCCAGATTCTGCCTGGATGTAGGAAAGGGTCTTTTCCCGAGGCCAAGCCTTTCGATAAGGGCGATCCGAGCGTAGCGCATCCCAGACATCTACAATCGCAAAAATGCGCGCTGGGAGAGGGATTTGGTTGCCTTTCAAGCCATGTGGATAGCCTGTGCCATCCCATTTTTCATGGTGGTAGTGGGGAATATCCAACGCAGGCTGTAAGTAAGCGATCGGGGAAAGCCACTCAAAAGCATAAACGGGATGCTTTTTCATGATCTTCCATTCTTCATCTGTTAACTTGCCCGGTTTTTGCAGGATCGCATCAGGAACACCCATTTTGCCAATATCGTGCAAGAGTGCCCCTCGTTGAATATGTAGCAATTGCTGAGTTGGATAGTGCTGCTTTTTTGCCAGAGCGAGTGTCATCTTAACCACACGCCTGCTGTGCCCCTCAGTTTCCATATCACGCAGTTCCAGGGCCTGTGCCCAGCCTTCAATTGTGGCATCATAAGCCAGCAGCAAGTTCGTATTGGAGCGCTGTAAATCGTTGAAGAGGCTGATATTATCAATGGCAATAGCTGCCTGACTGGCTAAGGTATGTAAATAGCTCACCCATTCAGGGTCCGGATCAAGAGAAGAACGATTGAAAATTTCAAGTACACCAACCAGCGTACCTTTTGCGATCAAGGGTACGCCATAATAGGTGTACGTCGTCAAAGCTTTCGGACAGTTTCTAATGGAGACTTTTCGCCACTCT